>JAUVDF010000040.1 GCA_030595455.1 Fidelibacterota bacterium
CAATCAGCAACTGAATCATTACTATGAACAGGGTTATTGGGATGCCCAGATCAGCTTGAGCAAGCATGATCCGGATTCGCTGCTACTCAAAGCTCAGGTAGAGACTGGCTCAGTAACTTCTATTGAAAATATTTACTTCTCTGGTAATAATCTTCGTGACCAATGGTATCTCAATCAAGAATATTTATTAGGTGCTGCGACCATTAATGTCCTGAAACTAGAACAGGCTGAACATCGTTTACTTGATCTGGGTTACCAGCTAAAAGGAGAGCGACAAATCTCAAAAGATGGGCAGGGCAAGTATCACCTTAAATATTCAATTGCCGATAGTCCGGAGTTAAATATTGATGCCCTCGCGGCTTTTAACCAAAACTCAGGGAGTGATACCCTGGCGTGGTTTGGTCATATTAATTTGCATGTTCCAAATCTGGACGGAAAAGGCAAATCCATAAGCTTGAATTGGAAACGTCTAAAAACCAATTCTGAGTTATTCATGATCGCTTACGAACATCCCTGGTTATTTAATAACCCCTTAAAGGCGGTTTTCAATTTTGGCCGGGAAGTGGTTGATGGTAATTATCAGATTGTTCAGGGAAAAGTGGGACTTGAGTGGAATATCGATTGGGAGCGATCAGTTATTTTCCAGTATGAAGATCACCAGTCACTGATAACCAAGGCCGGCTCTATTTTGAATCCTGAATGGCGCTCAACTCGCAAACAGATGTTAGGCTTGGGATATCGCTACTCTGATTTTGATAATATCGCCCATCAGGGCTACCGATTTAGAACCTCGCTTTTCCAGGAGTTGAATTTTGAGCCATCCTCAGTCAGTCGCCTTGACTTACGCCTGGAAGGTGAGCTGAAACTATTTCAACAGCTTTATCTTTCCCAAAAAACAGCCCTGGTCATTCAAAACCAGACTGATGTGGAGACTGATCCATCGATTCTCATGCCACTTGGCGGCGTTAATAGTGTCCGTGGCTATGAAGAAGACTTTGTTCGCAGTCCATCTGTGATTAGTCTGCAGCAGGATTTACATTTACCCATTGGGAATCAATCACAAATAATTGCATTAATGGATTTTGGCTTATACTATGAGGCAGGTACGCTTAAGCACCTGACTGGTTATGGTCTGGGAGTCCAATTAAGAAGTGGAAATGGACCGATACGAATCACCCTTGCCAGTCATAGTGGTGTCGATATACGAAACAGTTTCCTGCACATAGAATATTCTGGAGGCAATTCATGGATAGATCGTTAGTAAAAAAGAAATTATTAGATACGCTTAAACAAAATCAGGGACGCTGGTACAAACCGAGAACCCTGATGAAAGCAGCGCATATCAAAGAACGTGATTATCGAGATCTGAAAGTTTGTCTATTGGACCTCTATCGTGATGGCGAAATTGATCAAAAGGGCCGCCATCAATACGCCTATAAACCCAAACAACAAGAAAAAACCGGTATTCTATCAGTCACCAGCCGTGGATTCGGCTTTGTTGAGTTGCGTGACGGTTCTGAAGTATTTGTGCGGGCTCAGCATATGCAGCAGGCTTTCCATCGAGATCTGGTCCGTATACAAATCCTCAAGAAACAATCAGGTGAAAAGCCTGACGGTAAGGTCATAGATGTTATTCAACGACACCAGACTCAATTTATCGGAACCTACAAAGTTGATCGCTTTGGTGAATGGCTTATGCCTGAGGATAAGCGCATCAGAATCCGGTTTGCTGTTGAGAAAACGAAACCTGTCAAGGTTAAAGATGGTCAAATCGTTACCGTTGAACTGGTGCGCTGGGATCCAGGTCATCCTGAACCCCTTGTCCGCGTAAAAGACGTACTCGGTTTCCCAGGTGAGCCAGGACTTGATAAAGCTTTAATTATCCATGAGCATCAGCTACCAACTGAATGGACTGAGAAAGCACTGGCTCAAGCTGACTCCTATTCAGAGGAAAGCATTAAAGAAGAGCTTAAAAACCGCAAAGACTTACGCGACCTGGTTAGCTTCACCATTGATCCTGAGTCCGCTCAGGACTTTGATGATGCCGTGTCAATCGAGGTCAAGGACGATAGCTGGATTCTGGGGGTGCATATAGCTGATGTCTCCCATTATGTAACACCGACGAGTCCCATTGATCGTGGCGCCCGGAAACGGGGGACAAGCGTCTATCTCGTAGGAGATGCCATCCACATGCTCCCAGAGCAGCTGGCTTCCAATCTGTGCTCCTTGAAACCGGGCATCGATCGCCTGGCTATGTCATGTATGATGACCATTGGACGTGATGGTACCGTGAATAATTACGAAATTTATCCTTCCATTATCCATTCCAAGCAGCGCTTTACATACGAAGATGTAGAAGAGATCATTAAGGGCAAATCTCATAAGCTCTCAGGTGCAATTCAGGAGATGGAGCAATTAAGACAGATTCTGTTTAAAGAACGCAAGGCTCGGGGGAGTATTGATCTGGATCTTCCAGAACCGATCATCATGCTGGATAAATCCGGCTTTCCCCGTGACATAAAGCCCTCCAAGCGCCTGACTGCTCATCGCTTGGTTGAGGAATTCATGCTCATAGGCAATCGGGTAGTGGCAGAATATTTAACCAAAATGTTCCGCAAGGCCAAACTACCCGGCATTTATCGCATTCACGAAACACCTTCAGTCGATGATCTGAAAAAATTGAAGTCTGTTATCAGTCGTTTAGGTATCGATCAAAAAATATCCAGCCCGGTCAAGCCTAAGGATTACCAGGCTCTGGTAGAAGCAGTTCGGGAAAGTCCCTATCGCCATTTTATTGAGAAAGTAACCTTGAGATCCATGACCAAAGCCATCTACTCAGTAGAAAATAAGGGCCACTTTGGACTGGCTTTTCACACCTACACCCATTTTACTTCACCGATTCGACGTTACCCCGATTTAACAGTCCACCGCCTGCTCAAAGCATATCTAACTAATGATGCAGAACAGACGCCGACTTTAGCCTCCTTATCAAAGTTGGCTGAACACTGCTCACAACGTGAACGGGTGGCAATTGATGCTGAACGAGATCACATCAAAATGAAACAATTGCAGTATCTTAGCAAGCGGGTTGGTCAGACCTTCGATGGCGTCATATCAGGCGTCTTGAATTTTGGCTTCTTTGTTGAGCTAGCTGAAACCTTTGTCGAGGGTTTAGTCCATGCCTCTGGTATTGAAGATGACTATTATGAATATCAGGAGGCCAGCTACAGTCTGATCGGTCGCCGAACTCAAAATACGTATAGATTGGGGGATAGGGTGCAGGTGAAAGTGACTTCAGTATCCATCTCCGAAGGCTTGGCAGATTTTGCAGTCATCATGAATAAATAACTGCATTAGCTCTATTAATTTAATACATTTAAAGTCTACTGAAATCAGTGTAATATCGGAGGTTGATTATGAAACATAGGCTGACAGCATTACTCATAATTTCTACCATGCTGCTGCTATTATTTTCCTGTGAAAAGCCCCAGGAGGCAGCCATTGGCTATGATCATGTTATTACCGTCGTATGTGATGATGAAAACTGGGTAGCCTGCGAACCAATCCTAAATGAAACATTGGGCAAAGTCTATAAAACGCCTAGAACTGAAAACTTCTACACCTTTCACCGGATCAGTGTCGATGACCTGAAATTTAATCTTAAGAATAAAAACTTAATGATTATAACCCAGCTGGAAGTATCCAGTGAAATTACGGGTCAGGTCAAATCAATGCTGCCGGGTTCAACCTTGAAAGAAATCAGGGAGCGACCCAATGGCTACTATTACCAGGAAGATGCCTATGCCAAGGGTCAAGCCTTAATCATTGTTGCCGGTAAATCGTATGCGGACTTGCGCAAGCGCCTCAAAATAAATCAGGATCAAATATTTGATTTTGTTGAGCGTAAAATGTATGAACGCAACACAGCCTTTGTCTATCGCTCAGGTGAACAATTCGATATGGCCGAAGCGTATTATGACCAACATGGCTACTATCTGCGTATGATGCATGATTATGTGGAAATAGAAAACAGTCCTTCAAAACAATTCGTATGGGTCGGTCGCGACTTTCCCTACCGCTGGATATCCGTTAGCTGGTCAACACCGAATGACACAGCTGAATTGGAAGATCAACTGGATAGCCTGCTGCAGGATACTTTTTCCAATCGACTGGGAAGTATTGCCATCAACCTTGACTATTCAGACTCCGAGTCATTCTGGTTTCAGCAATATTCTGCATCGAGATACTTTGGATTGTGGGAATCAATTGAAGAGGTGAAGGGTGGACCTTTCATTGCCTATGGGTTTTATGAACCAAGCAAAGACATGCTGTACCTGCTGACTGGTATCATTCATGCCCCTAATAAAGACAAAATCCCCTATATTCGTCAAATGGAAACGATCTTCCGTACCTTTGATACTAAGGTTTTTGAACCTGAATAAATGATCACTAAAGAGACTTTAACATGCGGCTGTTGATTACTGGAATAAATGGATTACTTGGTCAGAATCTGGTCAAAGAATTCTCTCATGACCATGGTATTTCCGGTATTGATTTAAATCCTGGTATCTATCCTGAGAGTGAGTCAATCACTGTAGCTCAACTCGATCTTAATAAGACAGCCGACCTAAAGCGACACATATTGGAAACTGCACCTGATGCCTTGATTCATACCGCAGCTTATACCAACGTTGATAAAGCCGAAGATGACCGTGATCTGGCCTCTGCCATCAATGCTAAGGTTCCTGAAGAACTGGCATTAATCTGCAGTGAGCAGAATATCCCCATGATCCACATCTCAACCGACTATGTCTTTAATGGCGATCAGGGTCCCTATCGTGAAGCGGATAATTGTGACCCAAGAGGACACTATGCTGAATCAAAATATGCCGGAGAGCAGGCCGTTCTGAAGCTTGGTGGTCAAGTAGCTGTCATCCGCCCGAATGTCATGTATGGGCATGGACGCGACCTTAAGAGTAGTTTCGTGGCCTGGTTGATCGGGGAATTAACCCAGGGTAGACCGGTAAATATTGTCGATGATCAATACAGCAACCCCAGTTATGCCCGTCGACTTTCTTCGGCTATTCGTCTGATTTTGGATAAAAAAGCCTGGGATGTGTGGCATTTTGGATCAAAAGAGGTCGTTTCGCGTTACACCTTTGCACTAAAGGTTGCTGATAGTTTTGGGTTGCCCACAGACTTAATTAGTGCAATTTCGACGGGTGATCTGAATCAGAGAGCTCCACGACCAATGCGAAGTGGATTGATCTGTGAAAAACTTAAGCAGAAATTGGGATTTCCCATTTTAAATATTGACGAAGAGTTACAGCTTCTGAAGGAAGAAATGAATGCCACGTAATCTAACCATCATACCGACCTACAATGAGAAAGAGAATATCTTGTTGGTGATTGACAAGGTTTTATCACTAGAGGTAGAGACCGATATCTTGATTGTAGATGATGGCTCACCTGATGGTACGGGTGACCTGGTCAAGGGGAAGCAAAAATACACGCCTGAGCTACATCTCATGGAGCGGGAAGGTAAGCTTGGACTGGGGACTGCCTATATAGCTGGTTTTAAATATGCCATTGAACATGATTATGATACAGTGGTACAGATGGATGGTGACCTCTCTCATGATCCTGAAGTCATTGAAACATTTTTAAAAGAGATTGAAACCAATGATCTCATCATTGGTTCACGCTACCTAAATGGCATAAGTGTGGTAAACTGGCCTCTGCAACGGCTGATGTTAAGCTATTTTGCCAGTAAATATATTCAGATCATTACCCGAATGCCTGTCTGTGACGGTACTGGTGGGTTTAAATGCTGGAGAGTCTCCTTCTTAAGCCAAATAGAATTGGACAAGGTCCGCAGTAATGGGTATTCGTTTCAGGTTGAAATGAATTTCCGAGCCTGGCGACGTGCACCGGATCGGGTAAAAGAAGTTCCAATATTATTTGTTGATCGCACGGTGGGTCAGAGCAAAATGTCCAAAGCAATTGTCCGAGAAGCTATTTGGCGTGTTTGGTGGCTACGTATCATGGCTTTACTCGGTAAGATATAAACTAAAATTCCTTTTTATCAGCTCTTATGAAGCTTTCCATTGTCATCGTCAATTTCAATGTCAAGGCATTCCTACAGCAAGCACTGGAAAGCATCCTCAAAGCAACTAAAGATCTCGATGCTGAGATATTTGTTGTTGATAATCATTCAGTCGATGGTAGCGTAGAACTTCTCAAGTCACAGTTCCCCCAGGTAAAGCTGATTCCCAATAGTGAAAATGTTGGCTTTGCTAAAGCTAACAATCAGGCTTTGGAGCAAGCCAGAGGTGAATATATCTGGTTGTTGAATCCTGATACACTCATACAGGAGGATACGGCCGAAAAGCTGATCGCTACCATGGAATCAGATCAGAAAATAGGGATGCTTGGCTGCAAAATACTCAATGATGATGGCAGTCTACAGTTAGCCTGTCGTCGCAGCTTTCCCACACCATGGGTTGCCTTTACCAAACTGCTGGGACTGGCAAAGCTGTTCCCTAAATCTAAATTGTTCGGAAAATACAATTTGACCCATCTAGATGAAGACGAAGCCTACGAGGTTGAAGCGATTAGTGGATCATGTATGTTCGTCCGCCGTGAAGCGCTGGATGATGTGGGACTGCTGGATGAGACTTACTTTATGTATGGCGAGGATTTGGATTGGTGTTTCCGCTTTGGAGAAAATGACTGGAAAGTCTTTTATACTCCTGCGACCAGTATCATTCACTATAAAGGTGAATCTTCCAAGGTAGTTGCCTGGGATTCCATGACCCATTTCTATAGAGCTATGGATATTTTTGCTAAAAAGCATTTCAAATCAACCAGCAGATTCCCGTTACATTGGTTATTAAGAGGTGGCATAATTGTCCGCTATGTCATGTCTGTTCTGAGCAAAATGGGCAAAAATATTTCGGCCTACTTCCTCGATCTATTTGGTCTGGTGGCTCTGACGCTTATTGCTATTTATTTAAAATTTGATACACTCAATGTATTAGACGACTATATCTACATCCTGCCCGTCTATTTTGGTACCTGGATAGCCGTAATCTCAAGCCTTGGACTCTACCGTACCTATAAATACTCAGTCAGCCGCTCAATCCTGGCTGTTACAGTCGGGTTCCTGATTAATGTGACCCTAACCTACTTTTTTAATGATTACGCCTTCTCAAGGGTTGTGATGCTGATCAGCTTTTCAGGGGCACTTTTATGGATTCCAGGCTGGCGGATTGTGGCTTCATCTCGACGTACGGATAATTTCGAATTAGGCACACAGCGAGCATTGGTAATTGGAGATCTGGGCAGTGCAGGTGACATATATTCGAAACTATTAACCAATCTGGGGCTGGGCTATACCCCGATTGGTATTGTAGCGATTGACGACATCGAGTCTACTGACGAGCGAGTTGTTGGTCAACTTGATGATATACTGGATTTAGTGCAATTGCATCACATCGATGATGTGATCTTCACCTCAGATAAATTCAAATTAA
>JAUVDF010000162.1 GCA_030595455.1 Fidelibacterota bacterium
TGATGAACGACTGTATCTATCGCTTCCACCGTCAAATCGTTTAATTCAATTAGATCAACTGGATCGATGTCCCCAGTGGAGCTTTTTACGAAGCTTCTCATAAAAAGTATTCTCAGGAATTACCACAAGCTGGATCCGGTACGAACTAGGTCTAATACGAATCCTTAAACTGGCATCAATCTGCCGGGTATTTTTACCATCTATATGTAAATGGGCATGATCATCCTGATTGGAAAGGTTGATATATATATTTTCCTCACCAGTCAAGACAACTGGCCTAACCGACAAAGTATGTGCGGAAATTGGGGTAACGAGAATAGCTTCCAGACTGGGGTCAATAATCGGACCACCGGCTGAGAGCGCATAGGCAGTTGAGCCAGTCGGAGTTGAGACAATCAATCCATCAGATAAATAGCGGTTAAGCAATTGCTCTCCCACTCTGACTTCTAATGGTAACAGGCTAAATATATCTGCCCTTTCAATAACCACATCATTAAGCGCCCACAGGGTTTCTTCAGTCCCATCTGCAAATTCCAGGCGACAATTCAACACCATGCGTTCTTCGATATGATAATGTCCCTTTAGAACATTGGCCAAACCATTGTGCCATTCGCTCTCCAAAGTGGTTAGAAACCCAAGGCTGCCCAGGTTTATTCCCAAAATGGGAATTGGAGATCGCATGACCGCCTGCGCTGAGGACAAAAGGGTTCCATCACCACCAATCGACAAAATAAAATCGGTATCCTTGGGAATATCAGATTCTGTAATTGTGTGAACTTCAGGGTTATCCAGTTTTAATAACTCTGCGAAGCTATCAAGCATATATACAGTGTGCTCATCAGCCAGAAGACTCTCCAGTATGTCAGTGACATGCCTGGCGATCTCTATATCACTTTGGAATCCCCATATTGCAAACTTCATTTAATTACCCCATCATATCAAATTTAGTCTAGAGCTTGCTACTTCCATTCACCTTCAGGAGTTTGAACTAATTTATCGATCTTCTGTCTGGCAGCATCTAAGCGCTCCCGACAGATTTTGATTAGCTTCAAAGCCTCTTCATTATGCTTGATGGCATCATCTAAGTTTAGACCTTCGCCTTCAAGTTTTACAACCAGATCCTCTAATTCGCCCATAAGGACTTCGAATGACTTGTCTTTTTTACTCATAATTAAATTTAGGCACTCCTTAGGGTGATTGTCACTTATTTTTTTTGGGTGTAATTTTTTTTATTATTGTCTCAAGTTCACCATCGCTTAAGCGCACATTGACCTGATCATTCATGTTTAATGCTGCCACCGAGCCAATACTCTTTCCATCTGATTTACTGATAACTGCATAGCCGCGATCTAGTATTGATAAAGGGTTTAAGGCTTGTACCTGCTGCTGCACACCTTCCAGCTTTTCCTGCATAAGCGTAATCTTATCTCTCGTTGATCGCCAGGAGCGATCATAGAGCTGATCGAGCTTCTGGATTGATTGGTCAATCATTAGGGCTGGACGTTTTAAGGCATACGAACCTTGAATAGCGTCTAAACGCTGCTCAAACCGCTCCACCCGAAAAAGGGTACTCTTTTTCAGTGAGTGTTCCAGCTCTCCAAGACGGCTGAGTAAATCGGCAGTATCAGGCACAACGAGCTCAGCTGCAGCCGAGGGTGTAGGTGCTCGTCGATCTGCGACGAAGTCACTGATGGTCGTATCAGTCTCATGGCCTACTGCACTCACAATAGGAATCGAGGAAGCTGCAATAGCGCGAGCGACTTCCTCTTCATTAAAAGCCCAAAGATCTTCCAGAGAGCCGCCTCCCCGACCAACAATGAGTACTTGGCAATCCTGGCGTTGATTAAAGGTGTCAATGGCATTGGCAATTTCACTTGCCGCACCTTCACCCTGTACTCTAACTGGTAAAAGGGTTAGTTCAGCCATGGGAAAACGACGGCTTAAAATATTGATCATATCCTGAATAGCCGCTCCAGTTGGCGAGGTAACAATTCCGATGTGGGCTGGATAAGCAGGTAAGTCCTGTTTTAACTCAGCGTCAAAGAGACCTTCCGCTGCCAATTTTTTCTTTAGAGCTTCAAAGGCCAGATGTAGATCCCCTGCACCAGCAGGTAACATTTGGTCAACAATTAGCTGATAGCGTCCCTGGGGTGGATAGACCGATATTCTACCATGGGCTGTTATTTCCATCCCATGCGTTATCTCAAATCTGACAGACTGGTTCTGACGACGAAACATAACAGCACCTAATTGAGCACCACTATCTTTCAGGCTAAAGTACCAGTGTCCTGAGCTATGTCGTGTTAAATTTGAGATTTCCCCTTTGACCCATACTGAAGAAAAACCTTGTTCTAAGGTATTCTGTATGTGCCCCGTAATTTGGGAAACTGAGAGTGTATTATTGAGCTCTGGAGAAGCAGCCATAATTTTTTAGAATAAAAAGAGGGTGATACGTGGAACCACGTCACCCTCAAAATTATAATGTTTTAAGAAAGTCCTAACGGATTTTTTTCTTTTGACGGTTTGAGCGTAAACGCTTTTTGCGTTTATGAGTTGCGATCTTACGCCGTTTCCGTTTTTTTCCACAGGGCATGTAGCTTCTCCTCTTTCAATGCGCGGCGAATGTAAGCGCCCAACCATCGTTCACAAAGTAATTTATGTATGTGAAATTTCTACTGTTCCCGAGCCATCAGAGAGACATTCACTCGATCTCTCAGTAATCGGGAAGGTTTGAAAACCGGAACATACCGGGCTGGCAAATTAACAGCTTCACCAGTTCCAGGATTCCGGGCTTGCTTTGGAGCACGTTTTTTAACGCTAAAGCTACCAAACTTGCGAAACTCAACCCGAATGCCATCGACCATTGATTCAGCTAAAGTAGTCAGAAAGGCATCTATCACGGCCTCTGTTTCTACTTTCGTCAAACCGGTTCCACTTGAAATGATATCGACCATATCTGCTTTGGTCATGCTTTCCTCCTTCGTTAATAGGGGATGCGGTATTGTAGTTTAACACTTTCAGATGTCTCCCAGCCTGGAATTGCTGAACTTACATCTTCTTTAAAAATTGTCCACCATGAGCGTTTTGGTTCAACTGGATAGAGTAGCGAACTATTTTCAGGGATACCAGCCATTCTACAAAGCGCCCTTCGTGTATCCTCAAACGTCCCTACTTTATCGACTAAACCAGCTTCATAGGCCTGTCTGCCAGTAAATACCCGGCCATTACCCAGAGATTGCATATTGAGCTCATCAATGCCCCTTTCCCGGGAGACCACTTCGATAAACTGTTCATAGACATCATCGATAAGATTTTGAAAATAGGCTTTCTCGGCTTGACTCATCTCCCGAAAGGGCGTACCCGAATCTTTGAACTCCTGAGATTTAACAACCCGCATACCAATACCCACTTTTTCCATTAATTCGGAGTAGATGGGAAATTGCATAATGACCCCAATGCTGCCGGTTAAGGTTCCAGCATTGGCAAAGATACTATCGGCACCCAGGGCAGCATAATACCCACCTGAAGCCGCAAGGCTTGACATACTCACAAAAATGGGTTTATCCTGGGTATCGCGTAGGTCTCGGATTGCCTGATAAAGTTCCTGCGAGGGTGCCACTTGTCCGCCTGGAGAATTGATCGGAATTATAATTCC
>JAUVDF010000066.1 GCA_030595455.1 Fidelibacterota bacterium
CTGCACGGCTGATAATCTCCTTCAAAGCTGCAATGAGTCTATCAACATCTTCAAGGGTTGAATAGAGACCAAAGCTGGCTCGCACCATACCGGCTTTGCGCATGAACTCATCACTCATATTGCCAAAATCAATCTCGCCGAAATCCTTTTCTAAATCCTCAGCCATCATTTCTTTGACATAGGGATGAGCGCAAAAACACTGATTCCGTACAGCAATATTAAAATAGTCATTCAAGAGAGCTGCGACAATGCCATGATCCAACCCTCTGATATTAAACGATATGGAGGCAGCTCGGGGACAAACTTCTACATCGGTACCCCCGTAAACAATTATTTCAGGAATTTCCGCCATGGCTGTAAGTGCTTTAAGCATGACTTCATCTTCTTCTTCCATGAGTAGCTGCATACCAACACGATCCAAAATTTCAATCGTGGCAGCCAGAGCAATAGCCCCGGGAATGTTGGGTGTACCAGCCTCTTCCCGATCAGGAAACTCTGTCTTGACCAGATAACGATCTTCAAGGACGCGATCTACCATTCCACCACCAACCTCTTCTGGCTCAATGCCCAGCAAATGATCTTTCCGGGCAATGACGACTCCAGGAGAACCTGGTGTATACGTTTTATGTCCTGAGAAGACAAGAGCATCAATACACGCATCGGGGTCATCTGGATAAAACATTTTAGTTGGCAGATGTGCCACACTTTGGGCGCCATCAATCATGATCAGGGCGCCATATTTATGGGCTAAGCGAGCAATCTTATGTATGGGGTTGATGATGCCAGTAACGTTACTGACAGCTGTAATTGAGACATAGTTAATTTTACCCTGTCCCGCCTTCAACGCTGCTTCCAGCTTGGGTAAGCTGATGCACATTTTATTCTTATCCAAGCCCTCTACGGGCACATGAATGACATTTTGCATATGTTTACGATGGGGCAAATCGTTTGAGTGGTGTTCCATAATAGAAAGGATAGCCGTACTTTTGTCCGGATTTAAATCCCTAAAAACACGAGCCATGCGATTAATCCCACCTGTGGTACCAGCTCCAGTAAAAAAACAGGTGTATATCTCGGAGGGAGCGCCTACAAAAGACAGTATACGCTCATGAGCCCAATCATAGGCAGAGGTGGAGATATGGGCACTATGGTGGAGTTTGCTATGGGTATTGGAGTAGTGAGCCATAAAATCTGCAGTAACCGTAGCAGCAGGTCTCAGCATCAGTGAACTGGCAGTCGAGTCTAGATATAGTCTGCTCGTATTTTCGCCTCGAGCATTTTCATAGACCGTATCAATTCCAATAAAATCTGACCGGATTTTGTCTAAAAGAGCTTTTCCCACAAAAGATTGTTTCGATAGACTCATTTACGAACTCCCAACGACCCCACAGTTTGATTTAACAGCCAATTCACGAGCTGAATATAAACAGAGTTGCGAGTGAACAAATATTTCTGTTCAACACCCATCGATACCCTGAATATTGACTTAAGCTCCTAGGTTGTAGCCTGCTCCAGCTTTTTCCGCTCGCTGCGACTCTCCATCAAGGAGTACAAAACAGGGACAATCACTAGGGTCAGGAATGACGAAATGGCGAGTCCAAAGATCAGACTAACTGCCAATGGTCGCCAATACTCCGCACCTCCAGCCAAGTTCAAGCTCAGAGGTATCATACCTGCCAGGGTGGTAACCGTGGTCAAGATAATGGGACGTAAACGATTCCGTCCAGCTTTAATCAGGGCTTCCCTGACCCGCATGCCTTTAGCCCTGAGATCGTTGACGTAGGAAATGAGCACAATGGCATCATTCACCACCACTCCCATGAGAGCCACCACTCCAAAGAAGGCCATGATTCCAAAGGGTACCCGAGTCACCATCAATCCAAAGATAACCCCGATAAACGAGAGTGGTATTGCCAGTGCAATAATGAAGGGTTGTTTAATAGATTGAAATTGAGCACTCAGAATGATGATGATCACGATAAAACCAATCATCATAGCTCTACCCAAACTGGAAAAAGACTTCATGGCCTCATCTTCAATACCACCGTAATCCACAGTAACCCCGTTAGGGACGGCCAGTTTAGCCAGGAAAGGATCCATTCGTCTACGGATATCTGTAGCATCAACCCCTTTTGCCAGATCACAGGAAACCGAAATGTTACGCTTGAAATCCTTGTGTTTGATCAAGGTTTCACTACTCCCTAGTACCAGGGATGCGACATTTTCAAAGGGTATCATTTGACCCATCTGGTTCATGATATTCAAATTCTTGATAGCATCAACCACATCATCTTCATCCGTGGCTAAACGCACAACTACGGGGATGTCATCCAGACCATCTGAATAACTGGTGGCTTCCAAACCAATCATGGCGGCAGCAATGGTATTGCTAATCTCCTGACTGGATAAGCCATAACTGGCAGCCCGGTCATGATCCACATGAGCCTGAAATTCTGTGCGGCGGACCCCCAAACTGGAGACCACGTTTAGGGCGCCTTCAAGGGTAGCCATATCGCGTTTGATTTGGTCTGCTACAAAACCAATGGCAGTCAGGTCATCACCACTAACATCAATAATGACGTTGTTGGCAACCGGAGGACCTTCCTCGATGGTCTGCAGTTTGATATCCACACCAGGAATTCTGGATAACTTCGCATCCATGACCTTAATCAGGTCTTCCACTGACCGGTCACGATCTTCATTGTCAACCAGATCCACATTGATCTGACCAATTTCTGCACCTTTACCACCACCCTGGGCTATACGAACATTCTGGACACCACTTTCGCCAACTGTGGATACAAAGCGATCAACTTCACTAAAGGTTTGTAAATATGTCTCCAGCTCTCTTACAACAGCATCTGTGTAATCTAATTGACTACCAGCCGGAGTTTGAATATCAAGAATAATCCTCGGTTTAGGAACCTTTGGAAAGATTTGCAATTTGACTAATTTCACATCACTCACAGCAGAGATACCAACAACCGCTATCGATAGAAAAAATACCATAGTGATACCAAAAAGAACAGTCCAACGATGATGTAATGACCATCCAACCAACCGTGTATAAAATCGTTTACCAACCCATTCCCCACTAAGCATTCCAGCATTATTTGAGAGCGTCATTAATTTCGATGCCAGGACAGGAATAAGGAAATGATCAGCCAGGAAAGCACCTACCAGCGTGAAGATCACAACCTTAGGGATAACTGAAAGGAATTGTCCCATTGTACCAGACATATAAATGATAGGTGCAAATGCTACCATGGTTGTCAAAACAGCGGTCATAATTGGGATGCCAACTTCATCGATGGCCTTGATAGAAGCGTCTTTGCGGTTCAAGCCTTCTTCTATGTGGCGATAGGTAGATTCAGCTACAATAATGGCACCATCAACTACAATACCTAACACAATGATCAGGCCGAACATGGAAATACCAGTTCGATCCAGGCCAAATAGATACATGAGAGGAAATGAAGACATCAACGCAAAGGGTAAAGCAATTGACACAATCAGGGCATTCTTAAAACCAATACCAGCAAATAAGACTAAAATGACAAACAGGATTCCCCAGGCTGCGTTCTGGTTCAGCTGACTATTTTGCTTTTCAATATCAGTTGCCTGTCTAGCAGTATAGGCGTGTTTCATCCCCTGTGGAAATTTCTCGGCCAATTCGTTTACAACTGTTTCGATTTCTTCAGTGGCTTCAACAATATGGGCGCCGGGCCGTTTTGTGATCAATAGGGTGACACTATTCTCCCCTTGATAACGGGAATAACTTGAAGGTATTTCAAAACCATCGGTCACCGTTCCCACATCACGGATACGTTTGATATTGCCGGATGCATCGACCCCAATGATGGTATTCTCAATGTCCTCAATCTCAGTAAACTTGCCAACTGTGCGGACAAAAATATCCTGATTTTTCAGCTTCACAGTTCCACCAGGAAAATTCAAATTATTTCTCTGCAATGCCATGAGGACTTGAGGAATACTCAGGTTATTCGCCAGCAGTAAATTAGGATCCAATTCTACAGCAACTTCCCGTTCTTCACCACCAAACATTTCGACCTGATTTACACCAGACACTCGTGCTAGCCGGTCTTTAATCAGCTCGGCCTGCATTCTTAGAGTATGGGGTGAAAAATCTCCGTATATGTTGAGAATACTGATCGGTGTATCAGCAAAGTCAATATCCTGAACCGTGACATTCTCAACCTCGTCACTGAGCTCTGGTATTGCTTCATTAACCTTCTCCTTAAGATCATCCAGACTGGTTTCCAGGTCTGCATCTGCGGAGAATTTGATGGTGATAAAACCGACATTCTGCATGGCATATCCCACAATGTCTTCCACGTCTTGCAATTGAGCCAACTTCTCTTCGATGGGTTTGATAATTTCAGTTTCGACTTCGGAAGGAGCTGCTCCTATGTAGGTTGCTGAAACAAAAGCATAAGGTATTTCGACATCAGGAACCAATTCCAGGGGCAGGGTAAAGTAGGCTGCCAGACTGGCAATAAAAATTCCCGCTGCGCCAAAGATGACGCCCATGGGGTGATTAATCGCCTGTTTTGATATTTTCATGAGGTGATCCTTCCCCTACTCTACAATATCCAGAAGGGTACCGTCTTTAACATCGTTGTGCCCTTTGACAATCAGGATATCGCCAGGAACAATGTCAGCTTCGACAAAAACTTGAGAGCCCGCCAAAGCACGAATGCTAATTTCCTTCTGAACGGCTCTACCTTCTTCTTCCAAATAGATAAATTGCTTGTCGCCATCGTCCTGAATCAGATTCAGTGGTAAGACCAAGGCCTCCTCAAAATAATCCTGAATGATACGAACATCACCAATCAGGCCTAATTTCATACCACTCATGTTGCCAGCCATGCGAACTTCCACATCATAATTGTTGGACATGTTTTTGGGCGCCATCCCAATCCGGAGTACAGCACCTTCGAAAACACGGCCAGGGAAGGTTTTGAATTTGATTTGAGCAGGCTGACCATTCTTGATCTGCCCTATGCGAGCTTCTGGTACAGGAATAATGATTTTCAAATGATCCATATCAGCCAAAACCATAGGTGGTTGTATCGCTCCGCCCGGAGCTACCAAGTCACCAATATTCAAATTCTTGGCCACAATCCAGCCACTGAAAGGAGCACGCAGAACAGTATTATCCATTGAGTTCTTGGCCTGTGTATAGGCTGCTCGAGCGTTATCCAGACCAATTCGGGCCATCTCGAATTGATCAGATGATATCACATTGGAGTCAAACAGGGCTTTCGAACTCTCCAGATCTCGCATGGATTTCTCGTACATTGATTTTGCCTGGACATACATCGTGGCATACACATCTGTCTTAATACTTGCCAGACGTTTGTCTTTAGTCACATAATCGCCAATATTGACCGAGATTGATTCGACCTGTCCAGCTGATTGGAATAATAGGTTAACCTGATTTTCAGAAACCACTCTTCCAATACTATGGAAATCAATTTGAAAGGGTTGATACTTGACCGTATCGATTGCAACGGGTACCTTAGTTTCTACAATTTCTTCCACTTCTGTCCTGCTCCCACAAGTAAAAAGTGAAAAAGCCAGGATGCTGATAATTAATAAATGAGGTATTGGTTTTTTAAAATTCATTATTCTTCTCCAAGAGCTCTGGTAAGTGATGCCCGAGCGCTGTTATATTCAAAATATGCTTGATAAAGACCAAGTTCTGCCCGGTCGCTGGCGTTTTGAGCATC
The DNA here is from genome assembly GCA_030595455.1 of Fidelibacterota bacterium. Lineage (GTDB taxonomy): Bacteria > Fidelibacterota > UBA8477 > UBA8477 > JABMPR01 > JABMPR01. The sequence continues at coordinate 5,754 of JAUVDF010000066.1, forward strand.
CAAAACCTGAAGCTGACTGGCCATTCCCTGTTGAAAGAGGCGTTGAGCCATATCCACTCCCTTATGAGCTTGTTTGACCCCCTTTTGACCAGCTTCAATCTTCCGGGAAGATTCCATGATGCTCAAATAAATACTTTTGAGCTCAAGGAGTAGATTCTCCTTAACATCCTGCTGCTGATATTCAGATTTACGATGATCGGCTTTGGCTTTCTGGACTCGGGCTGTTGAACCAAAGCCATTAAATATGGGAAAGTTCAAGCCAAGGGCTATAGAGGAAGATTCCCTAAATTCGGCATCGGCAAAAGCATCATCATCATAAGGCAACATCTGCTGGTAGGAGCCGGTGAGCGCCACGGAAGGCATAAATTCTGCTTTGACCATGAGA
>JAUVDF010000167.1 GCA_030595455.1 Fidelibacterota bacterium
GAAACTGGTGCCACAGTAGAGATTGAACAAGAAGGTCTTGTTTATGTCTTCGGCGAGAATGCTGAAGCTGCTGAGGCTGCCGCAGCCATGGTCAACGCTATTGTAAGAGTTCCCGTTGCCGGAGAAGAATTTGAAGGCGAAGTCATGCGTATCATGAACTTTGGAGCTTTCGTTGAATTCCTACCTGGAAAACAAGGACTGGTTCACATTAGTGACTTGGAATATCGTCGCGTAGAGAAGGTTGAAGACGTTCTCAAAGTTGGTGATAAAGTCAAGGTTAAGCTTATGGAAGTTGATGGTAGTGGACGCTACAACTTAAGTCGTAGAGCTTTGATGGAAGCCCCAGAGGGTTGGGTAGAACCAGAGAAGAAACCACGTCCTCCTCGTCGTGATAATAATCGTGGCGGTGGCAGAGATCGCGGTCCACGTCGTGACAATCGGCGTTAAGCTGCTGAAGTGACATCACTTCGTAGACAAACTACATTATCGAACGGACTGACCATTGTTACTGAAACAGTGGACACAGTCCGTTCGGTTGCTTTAGGCTATTGGGTACGTGCTGGTAGTCGTTATGAGCCACCTGAACTCTCAGGGATTTCACATTTTTTAGAACATACGGTTTTCAAAGGCACAGAAAGTAGATCTACCTTTGAAATTGCTTCCTCACTGGAGAGCGTGGGTGGGCATTTAAATGCATTTACTTCAAAGGAATACACCTGTTACCATGCTCGGTTTCTGAGTGAGTATCTGGAAGAAGCAGTTGATGTTCTTTCTGATATTTTACTGCACCCTACTTTTCCAAAGGCTGAAATCGATAGAGAAAAGTCGGTTGTTCTTGATGAATTGAGAGATAGTCAGGATGTTCCAGAAGAAGTGGCTTTTGAAAATTTTGAAAAATATTTATATCCTGAAAGTTCATTAGGGAAACCAATTCTTGGTAATGAAGAATCTATTAATTCTTTCACTGCTGAAAAGTTGGGGACTTATCTGGATGATCATTACGGACCTGAGAATACAATCATTGTTGCTGCAGGTTTTGTAGATCATGATGAATTGGTTAAGCTGGTCTCTGATCGTTATGACCGTAAACCCAGTAATGAGAATAGCTACCAGCGCTTTGATTCAAGCTTATATAAGCCTGGCAAAGAGGTGGCAACCAAAGACATTCAGCAAAGTCATTTGATTATGGGTTTGCCTATATTCTCAGTATATGATGATCGCAGATATGATGTGGCTGTGCTCAATTCGGTCCTCAGTGGTGGCATGAGCTCCAGATTATTTCAAAATATCCGGGAAGCCCACGGTGTGGCCTATCAAATATTTTCATTTGTGAATCTCTATCGGGATAGTGGTTCATTTGGTGTTTACCTGGCAACTGACCCGGCCAAGCGGGACAAAGCTTTAGAGCTGACCATGGGAGAGTTGGAAAAAATGGTTAAAGAACCAGTAAAAGAAACAGAATTAGAAAAAGTAAAAGCGCAGTACAAATCAGGTATCGTTATGGGTGATGAATCCATGGAACGACGGATGATGCGACTGGGTCGTCAACAGATATATTATGGGGAAAACATTAGTCTGGATGTATTTTTAAAAAAAATAGAACAGATTGATGCAGAAAATATTCATATCTTGGCACGAGAATTGTTCAATCCGGAGATGTTCTTTACAAGTATTTTGGAACCTGCAAATGGACAGGCAACAGCATAGGAGGCGGTTATGATCGTCGGATTACCAAAAGAAATTAAAACAAATGAAAATCGTATTGCGATGACACCTGGTGGGGTCGAGTTGTTAGTTAGCAATGGACATCAGGTAATTGTAGAAGACAATTGTGGCATTAATAGTGGTTTTACTAATGAAATGTACAAAACTGCCGGCGCTTCAATCGAGGCCGATGTCGATACCGTATGGGCCAAAGCGGATATGATTGTCAAGGTCAAAGAGCCCCAAGCTGTAGAGATTGCCCGCTCTCGTCCAGGACAAATTGTATTCACTTACTTTCACTTTGCCGCTGATAAAGATCTGACCATGGGTTTTCTGAAATCGAAAGCATGGGCGGTAGCCTACGAAACAATTGAGAATAAAAAGGGCAAACTCCCGCTGTTAGAGCCTATGAGTGAAGTTGCCGGACGCATGGCAACCCAGGAAGGTGCACGCATCTTAGAGCATATCAGTGGCGGACGCGGAGTACTTCTGGGTGGAGTTCCCGGTGTACATCCTGCAACAGTTATGGTCCTTGGTGGTGGAATTGTTGGAACCCAGGCAACCAAGATAGCTGCCGGAATGGGTGCCCATGTCTACATCATGGATATTGACTTGGATAGACTGCGCGAGCTTGAAGATATCATGCCCAAGAATGTTACGACGCTCTACAGTTCACCAGCGAATATTCGTGAATTATTACCGAAAGTTGATTTGGTGGTTGGTGCAGTGCTTTTACCTGGAGCCAAAGCCCCAAAACTTATTTCCCGTGAAATGCTAAGCCTGATGAAAAAAGGCTCCGTTATCGTGGATGTTGCTGTTGATCAGGGTGGTTGTGTGGAAACATGTAAACCGACGACCCATGAGAATCCAACCTTTGTGGTAGATGGAGTTGTCCATTATTGTGTAGCCAATATGCCTGGTGCTGTACCGTATACATCAACGGTTGCTCTGACCAATGCCACGCTTCCTTATGTGATTAAATTGGCCAATAATGGTGTTAAAGCAGCTCTAAAGGCAGATGAAGGACTCGCTCTCGGCTTGAATATGGTTGATGGCAAAGTTACTTGTGAAGCAGTTGCTGATGCATTTGGGCTAGATTATACGCCTGTTGATCAGGTATTAAGCTAATTTTGCCATTCCCTGTTTATAACAGGGGCCTGGTTTATCATAAGGTCTCTGATCAACATGAGTGGGGAGTAACAACTACTACACCGAAACAATTTAAAGCCCAGGTTGCTGCATTACAGCGTCTGGGCTTTACTTTCTCTACGATCAAAGACCATGATCCAGCTAAGAACCAAATATTATTGACCTTTGATGATGGCTATTCATGTATCAAAGAATATGCTGCACCTATCCTGGAAAATGCCGGTGGGGTAGCAACCGTATTCGCCATAACAGATTATGTGGGGAAAAAGAATGACTGGGATTATTTCCCTGAGGATAAACAGATCTACCATATGCCCTGGTCAGATCTGCGTGAGTTACATAGCAAGGGCTGGGAAATTGGGTCCCACGGGCGTACCCACCGACGATTAATCAATATGAACCATAAACAGATTCAGGATGAGCTTCTTATCTCGAAAAAGGATATTGAAGATCAGCTTGGGTGTGAGGTGACTACATTTTGCCCACCGTTTAACGCCTGGAATAGTGATCTGCTATCTCAAATCGAAGAGGCGGGCTATACCAGGTTGGCTATTTCCTATCCACTTGATGGCTTACCTAAATGGGGGGGAGAGTTTGTGCC
>JAUVDF010000007.1 GCA_030595455.1 Fidelibacterota bacterium
AAGCATTAGAGGTTTAGCCAACTTTTCGTATTCAATCCTGATGGATAAGCTATTCAAGTATTTTGATATTACTCCAATCGATGAAGACGATATCATTTTGGGTCATGATCACCGCACGATGATTATGGCCAATGAAGAAGGCAAGCCGGTTTCTTTGAAGCTCAAAGAATCTGCATTCCAGGACCTGAGACATCGTTTAAAGGATCCAATCCTGGCCGAGATGGATACTGTTATACTAGAAGAAATTATCTTAAAGGATATGCTCAACCTGACAAATGAGGATATCCAACATCACAGGTATATAGAGTATCGCAGAGACATTGATGGATTTTGGGAAGCCTTGAGTAGTGGGAGTCAGGTAGGCTGGATTATGAACTATCCTGACAATGATATCCTATTCGAGATAGGGGGGCGTGGTCTCCGTCTGCCGCAGAAGAGTACTTACTTCTTTCCGAAATTGCCAACTGGAATTGTTTATAGAGAACTCGAGGACTAGTCACGATGAAACCAAAATTATTTATTCCTGGACCGACCCATGTTGATCAGGAAATTCTGGATGCGATGGCACAATATCCGATTGGCCACAGGACAGCGGATTACCGTGAGTTGCAATCAAAAGTTGTTGCAGGGATTAAGGAATTTCTATACACAGAACAATCAGTTCTGGTTTCCACCAGTTCAGCTACAGGATTAATGGAGGCGGGTGTTCGCAATCTGAGCAAACAGAAGGTTGCTAATTTTATCTGTGGTGCTTTTTCTAAACGTCAGGCAGACATTACTAAAATTTGTGGCTTGGATCAGGATATCTTTCATGTGGACTGGGGGCATGCAACTACTGCTGAGCAGGTTGAGGAAGCGCTTTCTGCTGCCAGCTATGATCTGGTTACAGTGGTTTTCAATGAAACTTCTACCGGTGTGATGAATCCCTTGGCTGAGATCGGCGAGGTCGTCAAGCAATATCCTAATACCTTGCTGATGGTAGATGCTGTAAGTGGCATGATGGGCGCACCCATTAAAATTGATGAATGGGGCATTGATATGGCCTTAGCCAGTGTACAAAAAGCCTGGGGACTACCACCTGGTTTTGCAGTTATGTCGCTCTCAGATCGTGCCCTGGAACGTAGTCGGTCTATTCCTGAAGCACAAAAAGGCTTCTATTTTGACTTTGTACGAATGCACAAGGCTGGCGAAAAGTCGCAAACAACAGTCACTCCTAGTATCCCGCACTTATATGCCCTGTCTGTTCAATTAGATCGAATTCGCGCAGAAGGTCTGGAAAATCGTTTTACTCGCCATCAAGCTATGGCTTCAAGAGTCAGAGAATGGGGACGGGATAAATTTGGTCTATATGCAGCACCAGGCTACGAATCCGACACGCTTACTTGCTTTACAAATAAGGCTGGCCTGGATTTAATAGCGCTCGCTGACAAGATGAAAGCCCGAAATTACCTGATTTCAGGTGGTTATGGCGATCTCAAGGGAAAAACTTTCAGGTTAGCCCATATGGGTAACCTGCAGATGGAAGATATCAATGATGTACTAAACGTTCTAGACGAGGTGATCGAAGAATTATGAAAAAGGTTCTGATTACAGATGCATTAGCTGCTTCGGGGAAAGCTGTTTTAGCAGAAGCAGGACTTGAAGTCATTGAAATTCTGGATGGGGATAAAGCTAAAATTAAGGCTGCCCTGCCACAGGTTGAAGGGTGGATTATCCGCAGTGGAACTACCATTAGACCGGATGATATTAATCAAGCCACGGAATTGAGAGCCATCGGTCGAGCAGGTGTGGGGGTGGACAATATTGATATTGAAGCCGCTACGTCCCAGGGTGTGGTTGTGATGAATACACCCGGTGGTAACACTATTTCGGCAGCCGAACATACGATCGCTTTGATGATGTCTCTGGCCCGTAACATTCCCACCGGTGACAGCACGATGAAAGCCGGAGCCTGGGAACGGAAAGCATTGATGGGGACCGAACTTAATGGTAAAACCTTGGGTGTTCTGGGGCTGGGTCGCATTGGACAGGAAGTCGCACGACGAGCATTGGGTTTGCAGATGCAGGTCATTGGCTATGATCCTTATGTATCGCAAGAGCAACTTGTTGTTCGTGATATCGAGGTCCAAAGCTTGAATGATGTGCTAGAAAAAGCAGATGTTATCACACTCCATCTTCCCAGGAATAAAGACACGCTGAACATGATTGGTGCGAAAGAGCTTGAGAGTATGAAATCTTCGGCGATGCTTATTAACTGTGCCCGGGGTGGTCTGGTGAATGAAGCAGAACTGGCTCAAGCCCTGGATAGTAAGGTGATTGGCGGAGCGGCCTTTGATGTATATACTGAGGAACCTCCTGTAAATAATCCCTTGCTCGCTGCCGAGAATATTGTGTTGACGCCTCATCTGGGAGCCAGTACCTACGAAGCCGGTGAAAATGTTGCTGTGCAGATTGCCACTCAGATTAAGGATTATCTGCTGCATGATCGGCTGAACAACGCGATCAATTTACCCATATCTGATATGAGCATTCTCAAGGCAATTGGAGACTCACTAGATTTATCCAGAGAGATCGGTCGCTTGCAACATCCCTTGCATGCATCAGCTATTAAATCTATCAGATTAAGCTATAATGGGGATGCTGAGCATATCAAGCCGCTACTCTATTCTGTATTCGGGGGTATTATGCAGCATCGTATTGATGGCGTAATTAACCTGATCAATGCCCAGTCTGTTGCCGAATCCAAAGGTATTTCATTAAGTACTTTACATGATCCTGATTTAAGCCATGTTCAGAATGTGGTTTCAGTCGCAGTAGAATCTGGGGACGGTCTGGTTTGGGAGTTGATGGGCTATACGGATATCCAGGGTGGACATCGTTTGACCAGGGTTAATGATTTTCACGTTGATGTTTTATTGGATGGTCCATTAATCATGATCATGAATAACGATGTACCCGGTGTTGTTGGTGAGGTAGGAACCTTGCTGGGGAAATTTGGGGTTAACATCGCTGAATATTCGCTAACACGTCAATCTGGTGAAAATGCACTCTCATTGATCAAGTGTGATTCACAACCTGATGATAAATTACTTGATGAATTAAAGAGTATTTCTTCCATCAAGGAATGTTATTTTCTGGGGTAGGTGAAAACGAATATTTATCCAAACTGGCATGGACAGTTTCAAAGCCAGTGAAATTATATAGAGGTGAACAAATGACTGACGAAACAAAAACCACTGAAGAAGAAGAACCTAAATCAGAGCGTGCATCAAAAATGATGGATGGTATGATGAAAGGTTTACGTGAATTCGGTGCCTCCGCCATGGAAAAAGCTGAGGAATTTGGTAAGATTGCTACTGAGAAGGCTGAAGAACTTACCAAGCTTGGTAAGATTAAACTGGATTTACACCAGTTAAAAAGAAGCCGCACAAAAGAATTAGCCAAACTCGGGGAGTTGGTCATAAGCTTAAGCAAAGCCAAGTTGGCTAAACTGGCCGAGGATGAGATGTATATCACACTGACAAAATCGGTCAAAGAGCTGGATGCAGCTATCAAAGCAAAAGAGGACCAGGCCGTGCAGGCAGCCTCTGAGGAAGAAGTCAAAGCCAAAGGATAAGGGCTGTTTGTGTGGATATAGTGCTTAGCACTGAATGCAGCAATACTAGAAAAAGTCTTGTTATCAATATTGCACTAGACTATTATTCACAGACAAAGAGGAACGGGATTAGAACCGCTTCAAGATGAGTGGAAGGAAAAGTACTTAGTAGTATGAAAACGGGAGATGGATTTAGATTTTTCCTGATTAACGACAAAAAGAATAGTGTCAATGAGCTATTCTTTTCCAAGCCGTTGATTTATACCGTAAGCCTTACTATGATGATTACTATCATGGGCTTGGGTGCTGTCCTGTTCTCAAATTTCTCCGACACCCAATACGGCCTTAAGGTCAAAAGCTTAAAAAATCAGAACAAAGAACTCGTACGCATTATGGAAGACATGAAAATTCGTCTTGATGATGCAGAGGTGCAATTAACTGAGTTAGTACACCAGGATGAAGCTTTGCGCATATATGCAAATCTTCCCTCTGTTGATGAAGACGTCAGAGCACTGGGTACTGGTGGTAGTGTGAATGATTTTAGTACAGATTATAGCGATCTGATGCCTGTCACAGATTTAAATATAAATTCGCTTGAAGCTAATTTAGCCACTTTAGGTCGTGAAGTTACGCTCCAGCTTAATAGCTACGAACAGATATATTCCAAGCTATCTCAGGATGTGGTCAGGTTAAGGTGTACGCCCGCTATTGATCCAGTAAATAATCGGGGATATCTAACATCAAGTTTTGGTGTGCGCTCTGATCCTTTTAATGGTAAGCGTAGAATGCATCATGGACAGGACTTTGGTGTATTAACAGGCACACCTGTCTATGCTACTGCTGATGGAGTTGTCAAGTCTAGAAATAGTCATACTGGCTACGGGCACACGGTCATCCTTAACCATGGCTATGGAACGCGAACGATTTACGCCCATTTAAGCCGCTTTGTGGTTAAACAGGGTGAAAAGGTTAAACGTGGGGATTTGATTGCCTATTCTGGTAATTCAGGTAGAAGTACGGGACCGCATCTCCATTATGAAGTTCGGGTGAATAATATCCCGGTTAATCCACGGCATTACTTCCTGACGAATAAACTCGAACTATAAGTTGTAATTAAATAATTAATAAAACGTCCGGTTTAACTGGGCGTTTTTTTTATCCCGTCATACACACATCTTTGTTGGGATAATTCGGTGAATTGATGAACAAAAATCTTAAGCGACTATTTATTATCTTTATAAGCCTGAGTATTGCTTATGGTGCCAACAACGACGGAACTGTTCGCATTCGAGCCGTGGGCGATATCATGTTAGGCACAACAACCCCTGATGGTTTCCTGCGTCCCGAGAACAAGGGTAATATTCTCAAGTATATAAATCCATATCTCCAGGATGCTGACCTGACGATTGGCAATTTGGAAGGGACCTTATGTGATAGTGGTTCTACAGATAAGTGTGAACCTGATTCACTGGACTGTTATCTCTTCCGCATGCCGGAGCGCTACGGTCAAGATCTAAAGCAAGCCGGTTTCGATTTTTTATCCCTGGCGAACAACCACGTCGGTGACTTTGGTTCGTATTGTGTTGATAGGAGTGAGTATCTCCTGGATTCACTGGGTATTGGCTGGTCAGGTCGCCCAGGTACTTTCAGTACGAGGAAAGTCAATGGTGTCAAGGTCGCCTTTGTCGCCTTTCATAGTGGTGGCAACTGCAACAGCTCCCTGAATCTACCGCTAGCGATTGATTTTGTCTCCGACTTAAAAGCTGAGCACGACCTGGTGATTGTCTCTGTGCATGGTGGAGCTGAAGGTCTGGCTGCTATGACATTACCGGATAGTATGGAAATTTATATGGGGGAGAAACGCGGTAATATGCGAGAATTTGCCCATGAACTGATCGATGCCGGTGCAGACCTTATCCTTGGGCACGGTCCCCATATCGCCAGGGCTATGGAAGTGTATCAGGGGAAGCTGATTGCCTACTCACTGGCTAACTTTGCAACTTATGGACGCTTTAATCTCCAGGCAGATAGACGTTTTGGAGCTATCCTTGAACTGGAGCTGACCAAATCTGGTGTAATGACCAGAGCTGAAATCATTTCAACGGAACAAAAATACTGGGGTGTCCCATTCCTGGATCGGGAACACCGGTTTACATTCCTGGTTGACTCACTCTCTCAAGCTGATCTTCCGGGATCTGGAGCCCGCTTTCAACCAACAGGACGCTTGATTCTGGAAAAATGACAATTACTCTGCTAGTTGTTAATAGCCTTGTAGGACCTATACTGTAAAAATATATTCGCTGTTGGTTAAAACGGGGTCAACGTACTTGTAAGAGGAAAAAAGTTATAAACTCACCCAAAAAATATTTTATCGAAACCTATGGTTGCCAAATGAATGAATACGATTCTGAATTGGTGGCTGGTCTCTTAGAAAAACAAAATTATACCAGGGCTGATTCATCTGCAGATGCTCAACTCATTCTGCTCAACACCTGCTCGGTCAGAGAACACGCAGAAGAAAAAATTCATGCGCGCTTGAGCAATCTTAAGGTCTTTAAAGATAAAGACCCAGAAGTCAAGATAGGTGTGTTGGGTTGCATGGCTCAGAATCTTAAAGAGGCTATTCTGGAGAGTGAACCTTATGTAGATATCATACTGGGTCCTGACTCTTACCGTCGTCTTCCCAAACTGCTCTCAGAGCCTGAAATAGCTCCTGAAAATGCAGTGGATACCAAACTTAGCCGCATGGAGGTCTATGATGATCTCTTCCCAGCTCGGCGAGAGGGGATTAATGCCTGGATTTCCATTATGCGTGGCTGTGATAAATTCTGTACCTTCTGCATCGTTCCATTTACCAGGGGGAGAGAACGCAGTCGATCCATTAAAAGTATTGTTGAAGAAGTAGAACAGATTCGTGATGATGGTTTTCGGGAGGTCACCCTTTTGGGCCAGAATGTGAATTCGTTTCAGCATGAGGGTCAGCGTTTTCATGAACTCTTGCTTGAAGTGGCCAAGATCGAAGGGATTGAGCGGATCCGCTATACTTCACCCCATCCTCAGGATTTTGATGATGACCTGATCAAGGTCCATATTGAAAATCCAAAAATATGTAACCATATTCATTTTCCATTACAGGCTGGCAGCGATCCAGTGCTTGAACGAATGAATCGGACCTACACGAAGCAGCACTTTCTGGATCTTGCTAACAAAATGCGGGAGCAGATTCCTGGACTGGCTATTAGTACGGATATGATTGTTGGTTTTCCAGGTGAAACTGAGGCTGATTTTCAAGAAACCCTGGATGTGATGCGGCAAGTGCAATTTGACGCGGCTTTTACCTTTAAATACTCTTCCAGACCTGGTACCAAAGCGGCTGAATTCACGGATACTGTCTCAGAAGCAGATAAACAGGACCGTCTGGAGCGTATGATTAAGCTGCAGAGAGAACATACCCTGCTCAGGAACAGGCAGCATATTGGTGAAACTCAGCAAGTCCTGGTAGAAAAAGATTCAAAAAAATCAGAAAAACAACATCAAGGTAGAACAAGGTCCAATAAAATTGTTATATTTGATAAAGCCGGCGAAAAACCGGGTGATTTGGTTACCGTTAAAATTGTTGACGCACAAGGGATCACCCTGTTTGGTCACATCGTAGATTGAGGGAGCAATGAAAGAAATCAGAATCTTTATCACACTTGCAGTTATTCTAAGCATAGTATGGGTCTTTACTCAGAATTCAACACCGGTTGAGCTGAAGCTCATGGGAGCTGTATATTCAGATATTCCACTGTACGTAGTTATTCTAGGGAGTGTAATCCTGGGTATTCTGTTTGGCTTCTCGATTACTATTGGTCAGAATATTAAACTCCGTAAAGGACTGAAGTTGATCGATAGGGAGCGCGAAAAATTACAGGGCGAGGTAGATAAGCGTCGCCAGGCTGTACTACAAGAAAACGATGATTTGGAGCCCACCACTTAAATAGGGATCTAGGGGATCATGGACACTATCACTTTCATATTCTTAATTTTATTTGTCGTTCTGGTGGGCGTTTTAGTTCGCTATTTTTTCTTTAGTAATCCGAAAAAGACCAGCGCTCATGACAATGAAATTAAAGCTTTAAATTATATGCTTGCCGGCGAACAGGAAAAAGCCCTAAGGTTACTAAGGGAAATTGGGCATCAGGATACTGCCAATCTAGGAGTCTTTCTTCAAGTAGGCGATCTGAACCGACAGCTGGGTAATCCTGAGGCTGCTATTCGTGTGCATCAGGATGTGCTTAATCGCCAGGGAATTAGCCAGGAGATAAGCCTGGTGGCTCATGAACGTCTGGCAATGGACTTTGAAGCGCTGAAACAGTACTCACAAGCGATTCAACACGCTGAAGCTATACTTAGTGTGAATAAGAAGAATTTATGGGCTCTGAGGGCTTTACACCGATTTGCTGTTCGTAGTAAGAATTGGGGCTCAGCTATTAAAGCCTTTCAGAAAGAAAATGCTGCCGGTGGTACTGCAAACCCCTTACTGCCTGCGATCTATAAGACTCAAGAAGCGCTACAGGCTAAAGCATCAGGGAAAAACGCAGAGGCTATCACTCTGTTGAAGCAGGCTATTAGATTAAATAGTGAGTGTGCAGCCCCTTATTACCATATGGGTAAGATCAAGCAGGATGATGGCAACTTCAAACATGCCATCGACTTCTTTACCACCTTTGTTGAACTTGATCCTACTGCTGGTAGCTTAGTATTCTCAGAAATAGAAAAGATGTATTTTGAATTAGGCCAATTTGAGCAAGTTGAGCAATTCTATCAACGCTTGCATAAAAAGCAGCCTGAGAATTTGGAGATCGTGATTGCCCTGGCTAATTATTTCGAGCGCAAAGGGGAGTACCGGGATGCTCTGAGTCTGCTAGAGGAAATCAAAGAGCCGGACTACAATAACCTAAGTTTTATTCTCGGTCATCTGAATATTCTCGAAAAGTTGGGTCATAAGGATGCTCTCAAGTCAGCCATTACCGAGTTTACTGATTCTGATCGTCGCAAGCGCATCTTAACCTGCCCTGACTGTGGTCATGTAAGTGACGATCCCCGCTATATCTGTGACAAGTGCGGATGGGTAAACCCAAGCTAGCAAAAGCACTTCTCCTTCTGGTGATTCTAATCATTGGAAGCCCTGTCAGTATCCTGGGTCAGGATGTTGATGGCTTGTTGGCTCTCATTCAGGAAGGCCAGATCGATAGCGCCGAAGTTCTACTCACTAAATTAAGTTTTAAATACCCTGGAAATCCAGGTGTCCGCTATGCCCGGGCAGTGATGCAGACGGATGCTCTGGTGGCTGCCGGTCTCTTTAAAGATATTCTGAGAAACCACAAGAGCAGTCCCTATGTCGCAGGTTCCCTGATGTATCTGGGTGAATACTATTACGCTCAGGGCTTATATGCGCAAAGTCGTGAGTTATTCATGCAGCTCATTCGGAATCATTCTGATCATCCCAATATCGTCAATGCGGTAAACCTGAGTCTGCGAGCCGGGATTGCAGCACGGCAAATGGACGGTGTCTATAGCGATTTAGCCTACATTATAGAAAAGTTTCCCGATACGGCTTTTGATATCCCAGAAGAACTGGATTTGACCCGTATTCCTGGTCGATCAAGACAGGCTGGCCAGTCAGGAGCTGAAACTCGCTCATCAGCCCCATTAAGAGCCTTGGGATCAGAAAACACACGTTCTGCACCTGAACCCCAGGGAAAATATGTGCTCCAAGCCGGTGCTTTTGGCAATTATGACAATGCACGTCGCATGGCCGATCAAATTGAATCAATTGGGTACTCTACTACTATCAAGGAACGACCATCTAATCGAAAAACTTTATATCTGATCTGGGTTGGTGATTATGCCACCAGAACAGCAGCAATGAGTGTGGCAGATATGCTGGAGGCCGCCTTGGGAATTCAATCGTTCCCTGTAGCCATCAATTAACATGGGAATGTATGTGGTCCGGTGGCCACTGCAGCCTTCAAAGCTGTTGTGCCGGTGGAGAGCCGGCGGATAGGTTCGACTCCTATACATTCCCGCTAAACAATTCTGAGATCTATTTTAATGCTATGAGTCCCTTATCACGCTGACATCATGAATAGAATTATCAACTCAATGAAGCGCCTTGTTGGTGCTAGTATCGTCATAATGATGAGTCTCATTATTAGCTCCTGTAGCACCGGTTTACGCTTGAAAAATATCATCAATTATCCAGTGATGCTAAGCTCGTTAGAGGCTCTTGACACCCTGTCAGTTTTTCCTGATAAAGTGAAGTTCACCAGCCAACGAGAAGATTCATACCGTAGTTTTGATCGTGATATCCGTATTCAAGGGCGTCAGGAAACTCGGCCGGTCTGGATCAGTGATTCCTCAGGCTGTTTCCAGGTAGTGGCTGGTGCAGAAGTAATGATTCAAGATTTTAATTTTCAGGGAACGGGTACAGATACGGTCCTGATCAAGGTGGAATCAGGTGGCCTGATTCTGGAGAATTGTGATTTTAGCTCCAATGACAATTGGGCGATCCAGGTAGGTGAAGCTGGTTATCTGGAGCTCAGGAATGTTCGCTTTGCCAATTTTACCCTGGGAGCTATCAAACTTGATGGTGGTACGATCAAGATCTTCAATAGTGAGTTTGACCTGGCCGGCCAAACCGCTATATACGCCTCAAGTGGTAAACAATTTGAAGCGCACCAGGTCTTAATGACCAACACCATGGGCACCGGTATAGAGCTAAACTCCGTTGCCGAAGTCTGGCTGGATTCCGTAAAAGTGATCGATTCATTTCAAGATGGTATTCATCTAAACGATTGTGCTTTTGCACTGTTCAACCAGGTAGAATCAAGAAAAAATGGCCGCAACGGCCTGTATATCCAAAATGCAGTCATTGGCGGTCTCCTGGGCTATTATGCTATCGGTAATCTGGTAAATGGAATGGTCGTTGAGGATGTGGATACCCTGCGAGTGTTAAATTCTGAATTTGTCGGCAACGGAGAAAATGGGGGCCGGTTTACGGCTGTTGCCAATACCAGAATGGCTGGAATTCAAGTTGGACACAATGGTAGTGCTGGTTTTCAGATACTTGGCGGAGAAGAGTTGAGAATTAATCAATCAGCTTTCCTGGCCAACCCTGGTCAGGCGCTCAAGGTCGATTCAATACCCTCGGTTCAAATTAGCTATAATAGTATTCTCAATAATCGAGATGGTGTCAGCGTATCTCATTTCGATCAGCTTGAGTTTAAGTATAACTTTATCAAATCCAACTCCGGCAAAGCCATACTGTTTTCTGAGGGTGAGCAGATAATTAAAACCTATAATCTGATTAAAGAAAATCAGAATGGACTGATAGTTGAAGATGTTCAATACCTGCAATTAGACTCAAATATCGTCGAATCAAATAAGCTGGGAACCGATTTTAGATCAATTGACCGCCTCGCCATGCAGCGAAATACCTGGAAAGCGAATGAGTCTGCCAGTTATTTTTCTGATATGGGTACCATAACCAGCGACTATGACCGCTGGGAGGCAAATACTGAACACGCCTTCGAGGTGCTCTCTGCCCATGAGTTTATCCTGTCCAATGCAGTCTTAACCGGAAATACGAATAGCGCTTTGCTCAATCAAGTTTCAGTCAAATTGGAAGCTTGTGTCTTTGATTCAAGCGCTGGTTATGCAGTCAAACTGATGAATGGCTCACTTAAGGTGAATCAATCAAAATTTCGTTCCAATACAAGCGGGATCATATTGTCCGAGGGTAGTCAGGCTAAAATTGTCCAATCTGAATTTTCTGATACAGAACTGGCCGTAGATGCTGAAGCCTCAGTCTCGCTCTCAATTTCATTTTGTAAGGTAAGTCAGGCTCAAACTGGTTTACAAATAGGCAACTATAGTAAAACTGAAGTGCTGGCGAGCACGTTCCATGAGATTGATGATTTTTGCATTGTGACAACTGGACCCCATTTGCAGTCCCTGTATTTGCGGCAAAATGTCATCAGTAATGCTGGCGGCGTTCTGAAATCAGGTAGTAATTCAGGTACGATTGATATCTTTAATAATACTTTTGTAAATAATCAGGCTGGATTGGTCATGCGTGAGAAGACGTTAAATCGCCTGGATCACAATATATTCTTCCAGACTGGCATGAACGATTTCAGTTTGCTCAAGGAGCAGACCTCAGTACGTTGGAATTGTTTTACTCCAGAGAGCAAAATCAACCACCCTGCCGGATTAATTGATCAAAACCTGTATGCCGATCCAGTATTTGAAGAACAGTTTTATTTGAGTCAACAATCCCCCTGTTTACAGGGCGGGGAGCATGGTTTGCTGATTGGGGCTCTGGGGTTAAGCCAGGAAAAACGGCCGGGTTTAAGACCATAATTCCGGGAACGTGTATTGAATAATTATGTATAAGTATGCATTAGATTGAAACTAATGCTAAATATAAATAGGATATTAATGCTGAGAAAATATTGGATTACCCTACTGATCCTGGCTTCTGTTAACAGTTTTGCCCAGGTCGGCACCTGGAGTAACCTACCCACTCTGACTGAAATTCGCTCGCTGATTCCCATGGGCGATGAAATTCTATTGGGCAGTAATGGCGGTGTGTTAAGCTTTGATAAATTGTCCAGGACCTTTGATGAAGGGGTTCAGGGCATGCAGGTTGGTAATCTTGATGTAAATTCTATTTATCTAGACTCAGACTCGTTGCTGTGGATTGGATCCAGAAGTCCGGGACCAATTATTGAAGCCATTGATCTCAGTTCCGGTAAAAAACAAGCCGTCGAATTTGTTGCTCTTGATGAGATCACTAGTTTTGTACAGGTAGGGGACTCCATTTATGCCACTTACAAAGATGGTTTAGAGGGTGGTTTACTCTTGTATCGCAAAGGGGAGAGTAAAATTGAATATCTGGATCAATTCAGCAATTTTCCAAACCAGAGTACGCTGGAATTAGGAACATCCGATGATGCCCTGTTCCTGGCTGGTAAACTTATTTTTAGGACTGATAAGTATGTGCTGTGGATAGAACTCAATGGTGCCAACCTGAAAGACCCCCAAAACTGGAATGTGTCTGCCATTCCGTCTGGAGTAACCCAAATCGGTCGTATGGTTGCCAGTGCCGATGGACCTTTGCTGGCAGTTGATGCTAAAATTTACAGCTATGATTATTCACAGTTTACTGAACTTATCACAACTGGCAGTGATATCTATGACCTCCAGGTTGATGATGTGACAGCAGGCAGACTGTTGCTGGCAAACTCAGCCGGTATTTACGAATACATCTTAAGCAGTGGTGCTTACACCAAACTGGTCAGTGCCGGTGGTATCAGTAGGATTGCAGTTGCCCAAGGTGAAGTCTGGACCAGCAGTAGTGGCGATTTTCTAGCAGTCTGGAACGGTGAGGATCATGAAACATTTTCAGCAAATCGTCCCAGAGACCACTTTTTTAATAGCATGATGCTTAATTCAAGCGGACAATTGGTGGGGACCGCCTACAACGGCATTAGCATCCATAGTGAGCAGGGCTGGCGGACCATTAAGCCGGGAAATTTCACCAGTAGTTTCGATGAAAGCCTGTATGACTGGAATGCCATGATCACTGAGACTCTAGAATATACCGGTCGAGCGGTTGTAGAAGATGTCGTTATGGATCATTCAGGGAATCTCTTCCTGTCACTCCAGGGCAGAGGTGTCTTAAAGTTGGATCCGTATCAACAAGGGGAATCAGAATACTTTAGTACCATTGATAGTGTTATGGAACCCACTTTTGACAGTCAAACCTTTGTTTTACCGGGACAAATGGCAGTCGACAGCAAGAATAACGTATGGCTAACCAATAAACTGATTCGCGATGGTCACAGCTCCATCACCATTTTGGGTGCAGATGATAGCATTTACCATATTAATCAACATCAGGCTGGCATGGAGAGCCGGACAGTCAAATCAATCGCGATTGATGACAATGATCTGGTCTGGATCGGATCACAAGTACGCGCTGAGCTGCAGGCCATTGGTGGTATCCACCTGATTGATTACAACAATTCTCTGGGACCACAGATGCAATTAGATGTAGCCATTCTTTCCGGTTCGCCGCTGGCGTCCAATGAAATTCTTCAATTAGAGATCGATTCCCAGAATAACCTTTGGATACTGACGCCGTCTGGGGTCCAGAGTATGCCCTTGCCTGATAAATGGTTGAACTCAGCCGAGCTGAAAAGCTGGGCTAGCCTGTACATGACTCCTAAAGAGTCCGATTATTACTATTACTGGCAATTGACAGACTATAATGTCACTGGAATTGAAATCGATCAGCGCGGGAATCGCTGGTTCCTGTCATCTAATGCTGGGCTCCATGTTTTACAGAGTAATGGCCGCTGGATAAATGGGGGCTATGGCTACAATACAGCCAATTCCGGACTGCTTAACAATGAGGTCTATTCCTTAGCTTTTGACGGTGAATCCGGTGAGACTTATATCTCCACACCCAAGGGCGTTTCCATCCTGAATACGCCATTTGCCAATCCGAAACAGGACTATTCCCAAGTCCACATCTACCCGCAACCCTTTAACCCAACCCTCCATGAGAAAGTTATCATTCAAGGTCTGATGGATAATTCAACGGTGAAGATACTGACCATCGCTGGCAGATTGGTAAGGGAGCTGACCGCCACTAATAGTGAGGTTCAGGGCTATGAAGCT
>JAUVDF010000011.1 GCA_030595455.1 Fidelibacterota bacterium
TTACTCTCTACTTCAATTTCCACATTGTTCCAATCCAGATATCTTTTTGTTAAGGCCAAACCAAGCCCCAAACCTTGATATTCTCTGGTGAGACCCTCGCTAGCTTGACTGAAGGGCTGAAACATCTGACTGAAGTATTCAGCAGAAATCCCAATTCCAGTATCAGCTATTATTAGGACCAGCTGCTTTCTATGCCGTTTAAGCTTGACTGTGATTCCACCTTCTTCAGTATACTTAATCGCATTTTGGATGATGTTCTCTAATGCTTGCTCAATCGAATATTCATCAAGCCAGACCTTATCGTCCTTGGTACTGGTAATAAACTCCAATTTAAGTCCCTTTTTTCTGGCACTTTCATCCAGGTAATTACATAAATCTTGAACAAACTGATTAAGATACACAATGTGGGGATTCAACTGCCGGCTACCAGACTCCATCTCTGAGAAATTCAATATGGTGTTAACGGTTCGCAATAATCGATTACTATTGCGATAGATTGAATCGAATGATTTTCTATCCTTAGGCTCAAGTGCATCCCCGAGACTTTTCTTTAAATAATCAGTAAAACCAATAATACTCGTTAGTGGTGTCCGAAATTCGTGAGATATATTGGCTATAAACTGATCTTTGGCCATATTAGCTTTTTTTGCCGCAAGCAAGGCTAATTCAAGTCGCTTATCGGCCAATCTCTGTTGGGTAAGATCCCGAATGTACAGGCGCAGCGCGGTGGGCACGTTGTGATCATCTAAAACAAAGGCTCCCTGAACTTCACCATAAAAATCTTCACCAGTTTTTTTCTTGAACATGAAATCATATAAATCTTGATGGTTGATAGGAGCATAGGGGGTATGTTCCTCATAACTTTTAAGTGCAAAAGTTTTGGCGAGCTCAAGAGCTCGCTCATATTCCGCTGTATTTGCAAAGATTTCTTTAATGTGTATTTTTGAATCTATATCAGATTGTGAGTATCCGAAAATAGCAAAAGCTATCCCACTCATAAAGGTGATCAACTGAGAGTCACCATCTATCTCAATTAAAGCCCCTGGCAAAAAATAAAATAAGCTGTTTTCTTCCAGTTTTTGGCTAATCATATCTTATTCTCGTACAAAATTATAATCTTACCCCTAAAATTCACCCTAAAATTATTTGGCAGTAACAAAATTAATGCTAGCATCAGCAAAATCAAATAATTAGTACCTATTTATATAGTATCTAATAGAATACAGATAATCTTGATATATTGCTGGGGGCAGTCGAAAGTAAACCGGCTAAATCCTTTTGGAGGTCTTAATATTTCTATTCAAAATCAGCTGTAAGCCTCATTTAGATAGATGTTCGCAGGGTTCAAGAGATTGAACAGCAGGTTTACGACTCACCTGAGCTACTTTAATATTGGATGAAGAAGGTCTGTGTTCTGGCTCACGCCGCCGGTCATCAATAAAGTGGAATAGGGTCAAAATGGGGTGTTTCAATGCCATGCGGGGACCTGCGAAACGCATCACTTTCTTTACTTCATCCTTCATGCTGGGTTTATAACAGTGAATCGGACAATTTCTACAGGAGGTTTTTCCCTCTTGATAGGGGCAGTAATGTAAACGGTCCAGAGCATAATTCTGAATTTCAGAACATTCATTACATTCGGAGACGACACTTCCATGATGATGCTGACAGTAGATACCGACCATCACTTTGATGGTTTGCGCTTCCCGATGCATTCTATTTGTGAATATGGACATTCTACTCCTTCATTCTTATTGGTAATAAAGGATAATTACCGTCATTAATCCAGACAATAAAATATTTTTTAGCGCTTTTTATCATCATATCAGCCACTGATTTTAAGATTGTTAAAATAATAGTTAGTTACAGCATATTTTCAGTTGCACATCGTAAAATAAAAGTGACATTAGGTTTTAATGAAAACGCCCGCCATCCTACTATTGGAAAACGGAACCCACTTTAAAGGATATACTTTTGGCGCTATCGGTACTACCGGTGGCGAAGTCTGTTTTAATACCAGTATGACCGGCTATCAAGAGATACTCACTGACCCCTCATACAAGGGTCAAATGGTCACTATGACCGCCCCCCAAATCGGTAATTATGGTGTCAACCCTGAAGACATCGAAAGTGAAAATATTCAAGTCCAGGGGTTTATCGTTAGGGAAGCCAGTCCTAATTATTCAAACTATCGCGCTACCCAAAGCCTGGATACCTATCTCAGCCAGGCTGGGATCGTTGGCATCCAGGGTATAGATACACGAGCATTGACCCGCATCCTGAGAACAGAAGGTGCCATGAATGGGGTTATCAGCAGCGAGACCCTGGATTTAGAAAAACTGAAAAAAGATTTAAACCAGGTACCAGTCATGACTGGTCAAGACCTGGTAAAACAAGTGACCTGTGCTAAACCATGGACCTGGCCCCAGGAAAACCCAGGAAAACCTTATCGAGTAGTTGCTTTAGATTTTGGAGTCAAACACAACATTCTCAGGCAACTCGCCCAACATGGTTGTGATATTACGATTGTTCCTGCCCATACATCCCCAGATGAGATTTTAGCCCATAAGCCTGATGGTATTTTCCTGTCAAATGGTCCTGGTGATCCTGAGCCTGTTCAATATGCAATTGACACGGTTAAAACACTTGCGGGACAAAAACCACTATTTGGGATTTGTCTGGGACATCAGATTTTATCTCTCGCCTTAGGAGCCCAAACCTATAAATTGAAATTTGGTCACCGAGGTGCAAATCACCCAGTTAGAAATGAGATCAATAATACGGTGGAAATCACCAGTCAAAACCATGGCTTTGCAGTCGATCCTGAGACACTTCCTAAAACCATTGAGATCACCCACGTGAATCTGAATGATGAAACACTGGAAGGCATTCGTTGTACCGATATTCCGGCTTTTTCAGTTCAATACCACCCTGAAGCCAGCCCAGGACCCCATGACTCACGTTACTTATTTGAGGAATTCACCAAAATGATGGATGCTCATGCCCAAAAGAACTGACATAAAATCCATCCTGATTCTGGGAGCTGGTCCGATTGTTATTGGCCAGGCTTGTGAGTTTGACTATTCAGGGACTCAAGCCTGTCGTGCTCTACGCGAAGAAGGTTACCGCATCATTCTGGTCAATTCGAATCCAGCTACCATTATGACGGATCGGGAACTGGCTGATGCAACCTATCTAGAGCCCCTCACTCCTACTATTGTTGCTGCGATTATTGAGAAAGAGCAGCCCGATGCTCTGCTTCCCACTGTTGGCGGTCAAACTGCCCTGGATCTGGCTATCAAGCTTGATGAACAGGGTGTGCTGAAAGCCCATAATGTGGAATTGATTGGCGCTGATGTGGAAGCTATTCACAAAGCTGAAGATCGGGAAAAATTCAAAACTGTCATGGAGAGTGTCGGTATTGACACAGCCAAGGGTGGGTTCGCTCATAGTGTCCCCTCAGCCCTCAGCATTGTTGAGTCTACGGGATTTCCAGCTATTATCAGACCGTCCTTTACTATGGGGGGTACCGGTGGTGGAATAGCCTACAACCATGAAGAATTCCGCGATCTGGTAGAAAAGGGTTTATCAGCCAGTCCCATTGGCGAAGTGCTGGTTGAAGAATCACTTTTAGGCTGGAAAGAATATGAGATGGAAGTCGTTCGTGATAAGAACGACAATGCCATTATTGTGTGTTCCATCGAAAATATCGACCCCATGGGTGTTCATACCGGTGATTCAGTCACTGTGGCACCAGCTCTCACCCTGACTGACAAAGAATATCAGAAAATGCGTAACTGGTCTCTACTGTGTCTGCGGGCTATTGGCGTTGAAACAGGCGGGTCCAATGTCCAGTTTTCAGTTGATCCAGAAACGGGACGGATGATTGTAATTGAAATGAACCCCCGGGTTAGCCGTTCATCAGCTCTGGCATCAAAAGCCACTGGCTTTCCAATCGCCAAGATCGCAGCCAAGCTAGCAGTGGGCTATCATCTGGATGAGTTGCCCAACGAGATCACCGGGAAGACTCTGGCCGCTTTTGAACCCAGTATTGATTATATCGTAACTAAAATTCCCCGCTTCGATTTTGAAAAATTCCCAACTGCAGATGGCATCCTAGGTGTTCAAATGCAATCTGTGGGAGAGGTCATGGCCATTGGTCGTACCTTTAAAGAGAGTATCCAGAAAGCCTTCCGCTCATTAGAAGTAGGCCTGAATGGTCTTGAACCAAAGAAGGTAATTGGGCGGGACCTGGATCTTAAAAAAATGCGCTTTGCCACTGCTTTTCGCTTGGTAAAAATCTGGAAAGCTTTTGAAAGTGGCGTAGATCTGGACACCCTGCATCAGATTACCCAGATAGACCCCTGGTTTCTGTACCAGATTCAGGAGCTGGCACTTGATGCTGCTCCGACAATGGACAAGGATAGTATTTGGGAGTATAAGCGTCGTGGATATTCAGATATCCAGATTGCAAACCGGATTGACAAAAGCGAAGCTCAAATTCGCGAATTTAGAAAAGCTGAGAATATTTTACCCACCTTCAAAGAGGTAGACACCTGTGCAGCTGAATTTCCAGCCCGGACATCCTATGTCTATTCCACTTACGAGACCGAGAATGAGGTCACACCCCTGGTAGGCAGAAAAGTGATGATACTGGGTGGCGGACCCAACCGCATTGGCCAGGGTATCGAATTCGACTACTGCTGTGTTCAGGCTGTTTTTGGTCTGGAGGAATTGGGCTACAAAACCATCATGGTTAACTGCAATCCTGAAACGGTTTCTACTGACTTTGATATTTCTGATCGTCTGTATTTTGAGCCGCTAACCTTTGAAAATGTAATGAATATTGTAGATCTGGAACAACCTGATGGGGTGCTGGTGCAATTTGGCGGTCAAACCCCGCTAAATATTGCCAACCGACTGCAGGAAGCTGGCGTCAACATCATCGGTACAGATCCAGCCGCCATCGATCTGGCGGAAAACCGGAAAAAATTTGGGGCTATTCTTGATCAGCTGAATATTCCTGCTCCGGCCTACGGTACGGCATTCTCTATTGAAGAAGCCACTATTGTCGCAGATAAAATCGGCTATCCTGTGCTGGTAAGACCCTCTTATGTCCTCGGTGGTCGGGGGATGGAAATCGTCTACAATGAAGATTCCTTAAAACTGTATATGGCTCAAGCTGTATTGGTTAGTGGAGATCATCCCGTGCTCATTGATGCTTTTCTGGAAGATGCTTTTGAATTTGATGTGGATGCTCTCTGCGATGGTGAAGAGGTCTACATTGGTGGTATCTTACAACATATTGAAGAAGCCGGCATTCACTCCGGTGATTCAGCCTGTGTTATCCCCCCCTATCAGTTACTCCCGGATCACCGTAAAAAGATCGAACAATATACTCGGGACCTGGCCTTATCATTAGATACGATAGGCTTAATTAATATTCAGTTCGCATCTAAGAATGGTACTATTTATGTTCTGGAAGTAAACCCTAGAGCCAGCCGGACAGTTCCCTTTGTGAGTAAGGTAACCGATATCCCCCTGGCAAAATATGCTGCTCAATTGGCGACTGGAAAAAAACTAAGCGAACTCAATTTTAGCCGAAAGAAACACTCGCTGATCGCAGTTAAAAAGCCCGTTTTTCCCTTTAATAAATTTCCCAAGCAAAGTGTTTTTCTCTCACCTGAAATGAAATCGACCGGTGAAGTGATTGGTCTCGATACCCGGCTGGGCGCTGCCTTTGCCAAAGCTGAAATCGGTGCCGGCAATCTATTACCGACTAAAGGCACTATCTTTATATCCGTAAATGATCGTGATAAACAAAATGCGATTGACATAGCTCAGGATTTTCAGGAGTTAGGATTTAATATTATGGCAACTCATGGAACTGCCGAAGTGCTACGTGAAAATGGTTTATTAGTCCAGTCTATTTTCAAGGTTAATGAAGGACGACCCAACACGGTAGACCACATAAAAAATGGTGAAGTCAACCTGGTCATTAACACTCCCATGGGTCAGCGAGCCCGTGATGATGAATACGCAATCGGCCGGGCAGCTATTCGCTACAAAATTCCTGCAATTACCACCCTTTCCGGTGCGAAAACTGCGGTACGTGGGATTCGTCGCCTGCTAAAGGATGATTTACCAGTTACCAGTCTTCAAGATATTTTTGGTTGAGTATTGAGTTCTTTGGGTTTGTGACCTTTCCCTTCTAATTTCTAATTTCAGTTTTACTCCTTAATTTTTGGCCATTAGTTTTTATCTTCAACTGATTCTATTAAAACAGTACCATTCAAAATACCTTCTCGGTATTAAGGAGATTTCATGGCTAGTGCAACTATTGCAAATGAAACAACATTCACGACTGCCGATAACTTCACGCTCTTCGAAAGAACATGGGTTCAGAATAATGCTAAAGGTGTCGTACTTATTACTCATGGGATTGCTGAACACTCCGGTCGCTATGAACAAACCGCTCTCTCCCTCAATGCAGTAGGATATACTGTGGTGGCATTTGATTTAAGGGGCCATGGTAAATCTTCCGGTAAACGAAACTATATCAATTCATTCCAGGACTATTTAAATGACCTGGGAGATGTACTTAAGCGAACGAAAGCATATTATCCTGCACTACCGATATTCTTACTTGGACATAGTATGGGTGGTGGTATTACTACTTTGTTTAGTATTGAACGCCAACCGGATATTAAGGGCATCATTTTAAGCGCCCCATCAGTGAAAGTGAGTGATGATATTTCCCCTTTCCTGCAAAAAATATCTGGGATTCTAAGTGTGATCCTACCAAAACTGCCGGCTGTTAAACTAGAAACTGGAGATATTTCCAGGGATCCAAAAGTAGTTGAGGCTTATGAAAATGATCCACTGAACTATCTGGGTGGTATCTTGGCTAGAACTGGTTCTGAAGTCCTAAAATCCACTAAACAGATCACAACTCAAGCTCACTCAATCTCATTACCGATCCTGATTATGCACGGGACTGCCGATAAACTGGCAGATGTAAGTGGCAGTGAAATGCTTTATGACAAAGTCTCATCAAGCGATAAGACTTTAAAGCTTTACGATGGGCTCTATCATGAAATTCTCAATGAACCAGAGCAAGATCAGGTTAAAGCAGATATGATTGCCTGGTTAGATGCTCATATTTGAGTTTTTGAGTTTAATGAGTTAAGGGCTTAGTGACCCTCTAGGGAATAAATATGGCTATTCTTTCAATAGATCAAGGGACAACTGGAACAACCGTATTAGTGGTAGATCACAGTGGTGATATCGTTGCTAAAGCCTACTTGGAGTTCAAGCAGATTTATCCCCAACCAGGCTGGGTGGAACATGACCCTGAAGAAATCTGGCAGTCCGTCCTGACTTGTGTGACTGAGGTTCACAATGATTTTGATGGAACTATAGATGCGATCGGGATTACCAATCAGCGTGAGACAACCGTCATCTGGGATGCAAATACTGGCAAGCCCTTGCATAATGCCATTGTCTGGCAGTGTCGTCGTACCACAGCTATCTGTAAAAAACTGGAACCTCAGCGTGCCCTGATCAAGCAGAAAACCGGCCTCCCCCTGGATGCGTATTTTAGTGGCACCAAAGCCCAGTGGATCTTGGAGCATATTGAAACTGACTCACAACAAGACTTAAAGTTTGGAACTATTGATACCTGGTTGATCTGGAAGCTCACTGGAGGCCAGGTTCACGCAACGGACTATACCAATGCCTCTCGTACCATGCTCTATAATATTCACGAAAAAGTCTGGGATGCTGAGCTCTGTGAGCTCATGGGTATCCCTGAATCTATTTTACCTGAAGTAAAGTGCTCATCGGATGATTTCGGCCGGGTAGCAGCTATTCCTGAGCTTCTTGATGTGCCAATTTGTGGAGTCGCCGGAGATCAGCAAGCATCACTCTTTGGCCAGCAGTGCTTCAAACCCGGTGGTATCAAGAATACCTATGGAACAGGCTGCTTTATCATGATGAACACTGGTTCCGAAGCAATTGATTCCCAACATGGTCTGATCACAACCCTGGCAGTTGCTCCTGATGGTCAACCCAGCTTTGCTTTAGAAGGCTCAATATTTATTGCCGGTGCAGCTATTCAATGGTTACGAGATGAATTGGGATTGCTTGAATCTGCCAGTGATAGCGAAACAGCAGCCACCTCTATTTCAGATAACGGCGGTGTTTACCTGGTTCCGGCCTTTGTCGGGCTGGGAGCTCCCTATTGGGATATGGATGTCCGAGGGCAAATCAGTGGATTGACTCGCGGCTCAAACAAGAATCATCTTATTCGGGCTGGTTTGGAAGCCATGGCTTATCAAACCTATGATGTAATCCGGGCTATGGAGCAGGATACGGGAATTCAAATCAAGTCCCTCGCAGTGGATGGTGGTGCCACCCAAAACAATTTCCTTATGCAGTTTCAGGCAGATATCCTGAATTCGACCATTGAGCGGGCTCAAAGCATAGAGACGACGGCCCTGGGTGCAGCTTATTTAGCCGGCCTAAAATGCGGCATTTGGGCCAGCCCTGCTCTGGCTGAGTTCTCTAAAGACAAAACCACTTTTCAACCTGTTATGCCTGAGGATTTGCGTCAGCAAAACATCTCGGGCTGGAGATCGGCCATTGGGCAAGCAAGGCGCTCATGACACCTACATCAGGTCCTTTTGCCATCAAGGATTTGATGATAAAGTTCAGGCACGTTGACTAGCTAATCCAAGTAATGATCTGGAGTAACTCCTTTTTGCTTTGCTGGTTTTTCTTGATCTTTGGCAGCGTGGAATAATTCAGCAAAATTTACATGATCATGCTGTTCCATACTTCTTAAAGCGATATACCAGGTTGGGAATGCTGCTGGTGTTAATAGTGTTTCCTTCCATACGACCTTAGGGACCAGTGGTTGGAATACAGGCAAATCTAGTTTCGATCCATTACGGTTAATTTTCAAGTATACCTGTTCCGGTTCCAGTTTATAGGGACCAAATTCAGATGAGCAACCGTGGGGAAGTCCTAAGCTTTCAAAATGGATTCCAGACCTAAAGGTCGCTTTGTAATAGATTTCGTCGTAGGGCAGAAATAGTTCATAGGTCTCTCCCCGAACCTGTGGGGTCCTCGTATTATCTACATTAAGAAACTGGAGCCCATCACCAATAAAGTTAACTTTCGGATGATCTTTGTAGAGCAATGATCTGATCCTGGGCAGCACATTTTTGCCCAGGAAAGTGATGGTTACCATTTCCTGCTTATGACCATTTTCACGTCTCTGCATGATATAGTTCTTCCAGTCATAGTTAATGGCATAAGGCTGATTTGAGAGAACGCTCTCACGAATGTGACTGGCAATTTCCAAATCTGATAGCTCTGATGGTATATAGATTGTGGTCGTGTGAATTTCGGGAGGATATAGTAGAATCCAGATTTCAATATCTGATCTCAATATGCCGGCATTTTCCAACAGAGCCTCAATTCGGAGACTCATTGCCGCGTCACCTGGTGCTCTACGATAAATAATTCGACTTCCAGAGGTGCCCTGTGGCTTTATATACAGGAATAGTTCTGTTTTATCCTTAAGATAGGTAAAAAATAATCGGGCTTTTACGTTCTTTGAATGAATCATAGATCCTTCCAAAAGATGAGCTATTCCTACCAGGCTGATTGCTCATTTTTATCCTTATTTTATTGATTGGGTTATATAAAAAATAAGTGTTTAGGGTTTGAAAGCAAGTAAATAATATGATAAATTTAATATTATATTAAATATTTAGTGTTTATACGTCAAAAAAGACCGCAGGAAAGTCACAGGCCAACTCCCACCACCACTCCGATTAATGTTTATTTCCCATTGGAGAAACCCATTACCATGAATAGTTTTGTCGTAATGAATCCTGAAAGCAGTCAGCAGCAATTACCGCGACCTTATCGTCTAAAAAACACGATTCAACATTATGAATGGGGAAAAAGAAACCAGCAGGCGCTTATTGCAGAGTTGCTAGGCTTGGATCCTGAACAGGATAAACCTTACGCCGAACTCTGGATCGGTACTCACCCTAAGGCACCCTCCCAAATTATTGATCCAGACAATGGCCTGATAAACTTGGCTGACTGGATTTCTCAAAATCCAAATGAACATCTAAGGTCTGACCAGGCTAAAGCTTTCCCGACCGAATTACCTTTTCTATTCAAAGTGCTGTCTGCTGATCAAGCCTTGAGTATCCAGGCCCATCCGAACAAGGAGCAGGCGCAACAGCTCCATCAACATGATCCTGAACATTATCCAGATGCTAACCACAAACCGGAAATTGCCATAGCCATCGATTCGCTAGACGCGCTCATTGGCTTCATCTCTGAAGCTGAATACCACGAGCTAATGCAATCTGTTCCAGAGCTAACTGGTCTTTTGCAAAACAGGAAAGCTATCGATTTAAGCTTGACTAACACTATCTTGACCCTGCTTGAGCTCGCTGAAACCAGTCCTGATCAGATCGAGACCTGTATCATAGCCATTGAAAATCGTTTTGAATCAAAAAATAGACCTACTGAAACTGAATTATTATTTTTGGAGCAGGCTGAAATTCATGGACAGAAAGACATTGGCTTGCTCTTTCTCCTATTCCTCAACCGGGTACAGCTAGCACCTGGAGAAGCAGTCTTTTTGCCACCAGGCATTCCCCATGCGTATCTAAAGGGCAACATAATTGAATGCATGGCTAATTCTGACAATGTTGTTCGTTTAGGCTTAACAAACAAATTCTGTGACGCTCAAGCCCTGGCAGAAGTATTAAATTTTCAGGATGATTCCGATTTTCGGGTTAAAACAATTACCGACAATCTTTTGACTGAATATGATACGCCCACTAAAGAGTATCGGGTTAAATCATTAACAATGCCCCATGGTGAATCCGTGGATTTTTCCAACCAGACTAAGCTCTCCATCTATTTCGTATTAGAAGGTCAGGTCAATCTGCACTGGTGTTCTGATGTGGAGTCATGTTGTAATGTTTATCGTCGGGGGGATTCATTCGTAGTCCCTGCAAACCTTCATCAGTTTACCCTTCAAGCACGCAATAATTCCAAGTTGTACCTGGTTGATATCCCTTAACCGAAATTAAGTCGCTCGACCAGTTATCCTGAATTTGTCAGATACTATTGTGGGTTTGACACTCGCCCACCGTAGCATCAGATTAACTGATTCGCTCATATTATCCAGTTTGATGGGATCAAGAAAAGCGGTGACCCTTAAAAAATAATCCTGGTCTGCTGACAGGCTTTTAGTGTTCACCACAGTCAGGTTACGAACTGAAATATAACTGGCTTTCGCCTCTTCGATGGTAAAGAACCGTTCCAACTTTTTCGTTTCCGAATTAATTAGATAGAAAGTTTCAGTCGCTTCATCAAACCGGAATCCATTTACGATTTCTTTACTCTGCAAGGAGACGGCTTCACCTGAGGTGAAAAGTTCAAATTTAAAGTGGAGCGTGATATTCTTGCCAGAGAGTAATACCTCATCCAGAGTTTCAGTAAAAGACGCAGCCAGTTTTGTATTACAAACGATCTCCTGCTTGGCTCCCTGATATTGGAGGTCCAGCGTTTCGAACCAGGGATTTGTCGTAATTACGGTCGACAGGAATAGCTGGGTAACGGCTATTACGGACGCATTGAAGGTTTGGGCAATAAGCTCAAACATAGTCGACCCCTCAAATTATCCACCATTCTCCAGCAGCAATCCCACAGCGGTTAAAACCAGTGTTAACATCATTACCATCATGGTGGTAAAACCATAGCTCAATAAGAGCAGCAACATCTTGGAGATAGTCTTTGGGTGTGATTGCTGGTAGTAGTTTTTCAGCGCCAGATACAAGTATAAGAGACTGGCAATGATAACTGCCCACATTACCAGCTTATAATCCAGGATGACCGTCAATATCAGCAAACTGAAAATAAAGGCGTGAACGTGCAAGCTGAAGATCAGGTGCTCAATGTAGAGCTTTTTTCGTCTCCAGTATAACACCTTCAGTTGCAGAGCTGCGACCGGCAAAAGGATAAACATCATCTTAGCAAAGTTATCAGAAAATTTTGATAGAAAGTCACCCTGTTGAACAGCATAATCTTCGCCGCCAATGGAGAGGGAGATGTTGGAATCAGAGCTATCGGCATCAAACAAGATTAGTCCATTTTCCTCTAGTACTAGCGTTGTATCCGATCCAGAGTTTATTTTACCCTCTATTGCTTGGTTCAGAGCTTCATCAATAGCCCCGGTTTCCGTAAATTCCTTGAAAAATTGATTATTCCTGATTTCCGGTAAATAGGTTTTTAGCGAGAGAATCAGAAAAAATAACACACTGGCCACCAGGTAGATTCTGACAGGGGGCAAATAACTGATTCGGCGTCCTTTTATATATTCACTGGTCAATAAACCCGGTTTGGTAAATAACATTCGCACAGAGCGCAAAACCCGGGAGTCCAGATCCAGCAGTTCTTCCAGAAAATCAGAGAAGAGATCCTTAAAGGATAAGCGGTAGTCTTTGTTTTTCTGTCCGCAGTTCGAGCAAAACCGGGTATCCAGTTTAGTACCGCAGTTCAAGCAATGCGTATTCTTGAGAATTCTTGTCTTTTGTTTATTTGCCATTGAAGTCTAAATTTAGATGGAAAACCGGGCAGGGTAAGTCTTTTTTCATACCAACAAC
>JAUVDF010000042.1 GCA_030595455.1 Fidelibacterota bacterium
GTTTCTTCACCAGCTCCACCAATCAGACGATCAATATTGGCGCGGACGGTTACCTTAGCTACGGAGTACAACTGAATACCATCCTTGGCAATAGCTGAAACCCGTGGAGTTTCAATCACCCTTGGATTCACACTCATTTTGACAGCATCCAATACATCACGACCAGCCAGATCAATGGCGGCTGCCCGCTTAAATTCCAGGTCAATATTAGCCTTGTCAGCTGCAATTAGAGCCAAAACCACTTTATTCACATCCCCACCGGCCAGGAAGTGGGCTTCCAAAATATCAGTATCCATTTCCAGCCCAGCTTTACGGGCACTCACTAACGAATTAATGATCAGGGGTGGTGGAATTCTCCGCAAACGCATACCAATCAGGGTCAACAAGCCGACGTAAACCTGAGCAGCAGCGGCACTGATCCACAAGCCGATTGGGATGAAATAAGTAAATAGTACAAAGAAGGCTACGAGGCCAACTAGGATAAATAATAATGGTAGTGTTTCCACAATTCCTCCGAATTTATGTATTAAGCTTTTTTGTCTACAACGATCCGATTCCCATCAATACGAATAATGGTAATCGCTGTATCTTTTTCAATGAAATCACCCGAAGTGACAACATCCAAACGTTTACCCTCGATCAGGGCGGTTCCAGCAGGTCGCAAGAAGGTTAACGCAACCCCCTCTTTTCCTATAAAGGCTTCAAGCCCAAGACTACCGCTATAGCCTTCAGCTTTGGTTTCACTTGTTTTCAAACTGATCTTTTGCCAGGCTTTCGATTTCAACATGCGTTTGATTAATAAACCCAGCCCAACAATTCCGCCAATAACCGCAATGGTTAAACCAACGAGCGCCGCATTAATGTCATCCGCTGTGGGAGCTTCAGGGATCAGCATGGCGAACATAGCATAGACCATGAGAATAATACCCAGGATTCCTACGACTCCGAACCCAGGGATCACAAAGGCTTCAACCACCAAGAGCACGATACCTCCCAGCAGGAATAATAGCTCCACCATACTGGCTAAATCGGCAATTACTGAGGTGGAAAAGAATAGAATCAGAGCTAGTAAACCAACTGTACCAGGAATTCCCCAGCCAGGACTTTGAATCTCGAAAATCAAACCCAGGAAGCCGAGGGTCATGAGCAGTGAGCTGACTATTGGATCAGTTAAAAAGCGGACAATGACTTCAGACCAGGTCGGTTCAACGCGATTTACATCCCGTTCTGTATATCCATAATGTTCTAATATTTCATCCAGTGAATTCATCTGGTAGTCGGCCATACCATACTTGAGGGCAGTCGTGGTCCTCAGGGTCAATAGCTTACCGGCCATAGCTCCTTCAATATCATCGATAAAGAGTGTATCACCCTCGCTTATCACTAAGGTATCGATATCAATGCTTTCATCGACCATGGCCATAGCGATATTAGGATTTCTACCCTTGGACTCAGCCGTTGAAGCCATTTCTTCCCGCATATAGGATTGGGCTTTCTCACCGGCTTTATTACTCTGTGCATCTACGACGGTGGTGGCACCCATGGTTGCCCCTGAACGCATAATAATCGTATCACAAGCCAGAGAAATCAATGAGCCGGCTGAGATTGCTTTAGTATTAATAAACGCAATTGTCTTAATGTCAGAATTAAGCAGGGCATTCTTCATCATGGTAGCGGCATCTACCCTGCCACCAAAAGTATCGATATCAAGGATAATGAGGTCCCCACCCTCTACATTTAGTTGAGGAATCTGGCGTTCAAAGAAATAGGCGAGTCCCATATCAATGGTGCCTTTTACCTCTATCACATGGACCTGAGGAAAAAGCAAAATAGGCAGCAACATAAGCAGTAGTTTGCGACGCATGATTGATCCTATATAAATTGAATTTCGTAGCATTATTTATTTTGAAAAGATAACCTTTAAATCATCAGTAAGAAATGGAAATCAAGAGGCTTAATCTTCCGCCAGGCGCATCACTACATCACCATATTTAGTATCGATCTCGATCTTAACCGGAATATGGGGAAGGGCTTTAGAAA
Source organism: Fidelibacterota bacterium (assembly GCA_030595455.1). Classification (GTDB taxonomy): domain Bacteria; phylum Fidelibacterota; class UBA8477; order UBA8477; family JABMPR01; genus JABMPR01. Next base: position 2,041 of record JAUVDF010000042.1, read on the forward strand.
GGAGTAACGAGAGTTGGATTCGATTTTCCCTGGATTTCCGGCTACTACTTAAGGGAATCAGGTGCCACCCCTCAATTGAGAATGGTTTGAACAAAGAAGGTCCGGATGCTTTTTCCACGACTAAACTCAATATCCCATAGCCACGCCCATCCCATAAGGGATAGTGCAGTGTGTCACCATGCTTTAATTGAGTATGAGAAAGCTCATAAAGCAGGCTGGGTACATCTCTTAAGCCCTGAGCTTTTATTAGCTTATTTTTTCCATTAATCTCCACTCTACCGCTATCGCCAAATACAACCTCGTAATTTCTGTGAAACGATCCTTCATGAATGGCTTTAGTATGATTCTGGAGACGTCCAGCCTCAATATCATAAACACTCCGGATTGAATCGGAGAGCGTCCATAGATTTGACAACCAGGGCGAGGAATAAATATTGAGTTCGCCAGTGAGTATCTCATTTTCCACTTGGTAGCTTAATTTTGCGTGCCCGGCATAAATCATCCCATATTTAACTCTAAACGAATAATCTTGCCCAACACCTTCTGCTGCGATGAAGAAACAAGTCATTAGAATTACATAAATACGCATTTTCATTATATCAGAAACTATCCAGCATAGCTAACACACTCAAGCTTTTTGTCTATTCATTCATATGGGGGAAATTAAATTGAATCATGGCTATCAAGCTCCCAAAACGATTTATCACATTTACCCTGGTTGGTATATCAGGTATATTTGTCAATAATTTGATTCTATTCTACGCAAAGGAATACCTCTATGTTCCGCTGGCTATAGCTTCACTGATTGCCATTCAGGTCGCTATAATCAATAACTTTATCTGGAATCATCGGTTTACCTGGACTGATCGGGAGATGAAGGGCTTCAACGCCATCCGTACGGGCTTAATTAAGTTCACCATGGTCAGTTGGATTGCTGGTGGATTAAATTGGGTTATCCTGCTGCTGTTGACTCATTTTGCAGGTTTACACTACATAGTGGCAAACCTGATTGCAATTTTTATTGCATCTATTTTGAATTATTTTTTAAACGATCTCTGGACTTTTCGAAACAAGGCGAGTAGTATTTAAATCAGAATTCTTTCAGCGCTTATCAGCAAACTGCAGTTTATATAGCTTTTCATAAAGACCACCAGCACTACTTAAGGTTTCATGATTACCCTGCTCAACAATTTCACCATGATCCATTACTAGAATTTTATCCGCATTCAAAATAGTTGATAGGCGATGGGCGATAACAATGACCGTCCGGCCTTTCATCAGGGTATCAATTGCCGATTGAACTGCTTGCTCAGAGGCCGTATCCAGAGCGGATGTGGCTTCATCCAGAATTAATATTGCCGGATCTTTGAGCAATGCGCGGGCAATGGCTATCCGTTGTTTCTGTCCACCGGATAAGCGCGCACCATGTTCACCCAGAATCGTTCCATACTGGTCTTCCAATTCCATAATAAACTCATGGGCATTGGCTTTTTTCGCAGCAGCTTCGACTAAAGCTGGTTCGCTTTCCATCCCGTAGCTGATGTTATTGTAGACTGTATCATTGAAGAGAATCGTCTCTTGTGATACAATTCCAATTTGGCTACGCATACTGGAGCGCGTTAAATCACGGATATCATGTCCATCAATGCTAATTTTTCCAGAGTTTATATCATGGAATCGAGGAATCAGGTCTACTACAGTTGTCTTACCTGCTCCACTTGGTCCCACAAGCGCGACAACTTCCCCTTTCCTGATGGTCGTATCTAAATTTTTAATCGCCTGCATTTCTGAATTGTCGTAAGCAAAACTGACGGCTTCAAAACGAATCTCTTTTTCAAAAGCATTTAATGCATGACTATCACTCTGATCCTTGATTGCTGGCTCAATGTCAAGAATTTCAAACACTCGCCCACCGGCAGCTACACCTGTTTGAATACTAATATTAACTTTAGCCAGATTTCGGATGGGTTGGTAAGTAGCAAAAAGGATTACAATAAACCGTAAGAAATCAGCGCTACTGATGGTCTTATGCTCTAATACTTGCACCCCACCCAACCAGAGTAAAATAACAGCCATGGACACACCAAGCATTTCAGTAACCGGCAGAGAGAGACTCTGCAGCTTGATCTGCCTAAACATAAGTTTAAAGAGTTTCTGGGCTTCGCCACCAAACTGCTTTTGCTCATTCTCTTCATTAACAAACGCCTTGATAATTCTAATACCCCTGATCAACTCTGAAAAGCGAGACGTGATCTCCCCCAGTTGAGCTTGAACCCGAATTACCTTTCGACGCAGACTCTTGCTGATTGCGTAGATAAATAACGAAGTCAGTGGAATTATAAGAATTGAAATAAGCGTCAGTTTCCAGTTAATAATGAACAACAGGGTCAAATATGCCACAATGTATAGAGGCTCTACTACCAACGGTCGGAAAGTGGTGGCCAAAGCTGCATTAACCTTTAAAACATCATTCATGACCAGAGAAATAAGATCACCACTCCTCCGGGCTTGAAAAAAGCTTAAAGGTTGCATTAAAAAGTGCTGGTACAAACGTGATCGTAAATCCTGAACGACTTTAGCTTGAACGTAGCCTGTAAATAAGGCATTACCATAGTAGGCAAGTGATTTGATCAGGTAACTGACCAGGATAACCATGCCCAGGGTAGCTAATGCATCAAGCTGTGACCCTGAAAAGAAATACTCGCTGGTAAGCTGCTTAATTCTATCATTTAGAGTAAAGCCCTGGGTTAAGGTATCGACTGGACCCGACGCCTGCTCCTCAGGATTCGCGAATATTGTCGTAATAAATGAGGCTGAGAGCCAAAGTGTAAGCGAATGGAAGAAGACATTGACGATGGAAAATCCCACCCCCGCTGTAATCTGGGTCCAATAGGGCTTAATTAACTTTAGTAGCCTAAAATACATACTGCCCTTAGTTTATAAAATCTTCTATAACTTGGCGAGGAATTTCACCTTCACGTAATATTTTAAAAGGAGTTGTGCTCAGGTCAATAACGGTACTCCCCAGTGAGCCTTCTAACTTACCCACATTTAACATCAAGGAAACTTCGTCCTTAAAATAGGCTTTAACCTCAGGAAATGAAGTAGCCGGTGATTGCCCAGCTGGATTAACACTGGTGGTGGTAATCGGTTCACCAAACAAGGTTGGCAATTGGGTTGAAATCTCATCCCCGGGAACCCTGAAACCAATCGTACCTTCTGCCGAATATAGCTGTTTAGCAAAGGGATACTCACTCTTACAAATAACGGTAAGGGGTCCTGGTAGGAATTTGTTTATCAAGCGCCTAGCCTGATCATCTATACCTTCAGCAAGCTCTAAAAGCTGAGTTACTGAACCAAGTAGAACAGAGACTGCTGTCCCTTTACGAGACTTCATCTTATATAGTTTGGCAACGGCACTCTTAGAGCAAGCGTTCACTCCCAGGCCATATAGCGTATCAGTTGGATACACAATCACTTGATCTTCATCTAAAGCGTTTATGAGTTGTTCAACGGTGGCATTTGATAAATGCCTTTTTACATCTGATTTTATCATAATTTTCGGGCTGCTCTTGCTTCCTGCTGATCGATATCACGCCAGCGTTTGTGAAACCAGAAATACTGTTCAGGGTATTTTCGGACTTCAGTTTCAAGCTTAGTAGTTAATGCTTGAGTAATATCACGAACCCACTCATTGGTCAGTTTTTGAGGGATTTCGTAAGGGACTTCTTCAATCTTAATTTTGTAGCGACCACGATGCTGCGTACTGGAAAGAAATACAAGTTTTGGTTTCACCCGGTACGTAAGTACAGCTGCTCCCTTGGGAGTAGACGAAGGGATACCAAAATAATCCACTTGAATACCTCTTTTGCCTTTGTATTGGTCGCCTACCACAGCTAGACCGGTATAGCGCTCAATAGCATCTTCAAAAGCGGGCATACCTGCCCAGGAATTAATTAATTTCAGATGGTGATATTCACGAATCCAGGTCAGGAACCAGTTCACCATCGGGTTTTTTTGAATACGGTAAATTGAGGCAGTTCCAGGACCTATTCCGCCAACATAACGACCTGCCATTTCCCATGATCCGAAATGACCAGTAAAATAAAGGATGGGTTCTTTAGCTTTCTGGGCGTCCATAATATACTGTTCTACACCTGGAGCATCTACAATACTGCGCACCTTTTGCTTGCTAAGCATCCAGAGTTTCAGAGTGGAAATAAAGCCCTCTCCCCAGTGTAAATAGCAAGCTTTTACCATATCCTCAAATTCTTGGGTTGATAGATCTGGAAAGGCTCTATGAATATTGCGCTCAACGGTTGATTTCCGTTTTGTGAACAGATGAAATGCCACCCATCCCAGACCGCGACCAAAACGCCAGGAAAGGGACCAGGGTAGTATAAAAAGAATGATATTGAAAAAAGTTAATGCCAGAAACTCTAAGGAATATCTGAGGTAAGCAAGTGGACTCACTTTTTCACTTATTGGTGCAGTCATATTAACACTTAGCTAGGCTAGAGTCTGGCTATATCCTGAATAGTTATAAATATCACCAAGCCCAAAAGGAACAGCATTCCTACCTGTTGGATGACCAATTTTACATTAAGCGGTAAAGGTCTACGAATTATGCCTTCAATACTGATAATCAAGAAATGCCCACCATCCAAACCGGGTATGGGTAAAATATTAATAAAAGCCAAATTTATACTGATGATAGCCATGAAGTAGAATATATCTACCCAACCACGACGAGCCATTTCACCGGCCATCTTTGCGATCATAACGGGTCCACCCACCTGATCCATTGGTGTGGCACCTGTAATCATTGACCAAAATCCACGGGCCATGAGCGTTCCAAACATGTAGGTGCTACGAGCTCCGTAGTTAACTGACTGCAGAAACCCAAGATCTCTATGCTCTAATACGCGACCGACACCCATCATACCAACATCTATATTTCCATCGGCGGTAGGAATTGTTTCTTTTACCACAAGCAGAGAATCTGAGTGTGTGACACCATTTCTCAGCCACCCAATGGCGATCATCTCACCAGGGAGAGCATGTACAAGGGTGGTTAAGTCTTCCCAGCTCGTGACACTTTGCCCGTTGATGGACACAATCTGATCATTTTCCTGAATTCCTGCTGCTTCAGCAGGGAATATGGGTCTTTCATCCGTACTAACCAGGGAACCAACATAGGTGCCTTCTACCGGTTCATCCATCCCCACCGAATAG
>JAUVDF010000009.1 GCA_030595455.1 Fidelibacterota bacterium
AGCTTCAACACGCTTAAGTGATTCACGACTACTATTTGAAAGATTATCAACCACTACCACCTGATCACCATTTTCAAGTAATTCAAGGACAGTATGGCTCCCTATATATCCGGCACCACCAGTAACTAGAATTTTAGACATTATGATTCTTTCATGTTAAATAATTTCAAATCTTCAGTCCGGCACACCGCTCGGGATGACGAGGAAAGTTCCATTCTCCAGTTTTTCAATATCCAGGCTTCTATCATTACTTTTGTATGTCCTGGATACACAATTGTTTCAACGGTAAGCCGGAATATCAGTTATGCTCTCACCAACCACCAGGGTGTGCATCTCATGGGTTCCTTCATAGGTCAACACTGATTCAAGATTAGCAGCATGCCGCATGGCTACATATTCATCAGTAATACCACTGGCACCTAAAATAGTTCTAGCCGTTCTGGCAATCTCAATTGCCATCTTGACATTATTCATCTTGGAAAGGCTGACCTGTTTATGATTCATGGTTTTGCGATCTTTCAAGCGACCCAGCTGCAAAGTCATAAATTGAGCTTTGGTAATTTCATTAAGCATGTTTGCCAATTTCTCCTGGGTCAATTGAAAGGCTGCAATCGGTTTTCCGAATTGAATTCTGGTTTTCGCATAGTTAACAGCTTCTTCATAACAGTCAATTGCGGCGCCTACCACTCCCCAATTAATACCATAGCGAGCCTGGGTAAGACAACTAAGTGGAGCCTTCAGGCCATTCGCTTCTGGCAAACGATTTTCTTTTGGAATGACACAATTATTGAGGATAATCTCGCCGGTAATCGAGGCGCGTAGTGATAGCTTCCCTTTGATTTCCGGTGTATCGAATCCCTCTGTTCCTCGTTCTACCAAAAATCCTTGAACTTCACCGGATTCATCTTTAGCCCAGATAAGAGCAATATCGGCAACTGGAGAATTGGTAATCCACATCTTGGTCCCGTTCAGAATAAAATTATCACCATCCTGTTTCACTCGGGTCAACATTCCACCTGGGTTTGAGCCAAAATCAGGTTCGGTAAGCCCAAAACAGCCGATTTTCTCTCCAGAAGCTAAAAGAGGGAGCCATTTGTCCTTTTGTTCGGTAGAGCCATATTTCCAAATTGGCCACATCACTAAGGCACCTTGAACAGAAGCAAAACTCCTTAAGCCTGAATCCCCTCGCTCCAATTCCTGCATCATGAGACCACTAGCCACATTATTCAAACCAGCCGTCCCATATTCTTCCGGTAAGGTGGCTCCAAAAAATCCCAGTTCACCCATTTCTGATTTCAGTTCCATGGGGAAAGTGCCAGCTCGGTAATGTTCAGCAATAAGTGGGCGAAACCGATCACGAACCCATTCATGGGTCATGTTCTGAACAGCTACTTCTTCTTCATTGAGTAAACTCGATAAATCAAAAAAATCCGGGCCAACTAATTTTACAGACATTGTCAATCTCCACTTTCAGCACCAAAGGTAAACTCAGGGAAAATGAGCGAAACAAAAATCACTAGGTCTCAGTTAATTATCATAAATGCATGGTAGCCACGGATTAACACAGATTCCCACAGATGATTAGTTTTTACATTCGCACTTTGCATACTTCGCCGTGACGAGTCAAGCTTCGGCAGACATGGTTTCCAATTTCCAGTTTCTTTTCTCTCTTGCAGAGACGCAAAGCCCGCAGAGATTTTTTATTTATTGTTAAAAGTCGAAGGTCTGAGAGACTATTGTCTCAAATTTCCAGTTTCCAGGGTATATATCATTTCTTTCAATCTTTTTGAACCCTATTATAGCGGCATGCAAGCGGATCAAATTTTTCAGTTCAAAAATGTTTCCCTGAACGTTGGAGAACTCAGTATCCTGAATGAGTTGAATTTCAGCGTAAATAAGGGTGAATTCCTGGCCGTTTTAGGAGCATCTGGTGCTGGCAAGAGCTCTCTATTGAGAATGTTCAATGCACTCAGTAGTCCAAGTTCAGGTCAGATTCATTTTCGCAATAAGCCCATTGACATAGATATTCAATGTCTTCGAAAAAATGTGGGTATTTTATTTCAGAATCCTGCTGTATTTAGCGGCAGCATTAAAGAAAACCTGATGATCGCCGGGCGCTGGAATCACAATATTGCTCAAATTTTGGATCATGAGTTAATTTCGGCTTTAGAGCAGGTTGGGTTAAAGGATATTAAACTCAAGCAAAATGCTAAAGATCTTTCTGGTGGGGAGCAACAACGATTGGCGCTTGCATGTGCTTTACTCAATAAGCCCCAGGTTCTGTTGTTAGATGAACCCACATCTAATCTTGACCCAAAGCTTTCAAGATCGATCATGAACTTGGTCAACAAGCTGCGCAAAAACCTAGATTTGACCATCATCGCTGTATCACATGATCATGTCCTCATGCGTAAATATGCCAATCGGGTGATCCTTCTGTCACAAGGACAACTTGTTGGTGACGGAACATTTAAAGCACTGGATGCAAAACAAGCTTTCAAAAAAGCAGGCCTGCTAGAGCATGAGGATCATGATGCGACCTGAGTTTTATATTTTGTCCTGGAACGATTTACTTGTTTCCCTGGTGTTCATCGCCTTTTCTGTATTCCTGATCAAAAAATGGAAACTAGGTCTGGAGCAAACCCTGCTAATTGGAACACTTCGGACTTTTGTGCAGCTAACTGCGATGGGCTATGTCCTTACCTGGTTTTTTGATCAACAGCACTGGGCATTTATGTTATCCCTACTATTTATTATGATTGTGATTGCCAGTTATGAAGGGACAAGACGACAAAAAAAAGATATCCCCCACTTCTTTTCGGCCATGTTTGTTTCCCTACTGGGTGCAGCAATTCTTATTCTGGGGACCATCCTGCTGTTTATTCTGGATGTAAAACCCTGGTATTCGCCCTATGCAGCCATCCCAATTGGTGGAATGATTATTGGGAATGGGCTGAACTCGACCTCACTTACAGCCAATCGTTTTCTTGGTGAATTAAAACATAGAGAAAAAGAAATAGAGACTTTGCTGGCCTTAGGCGCCTCTCCCAAGCAGGCAGTTTATGATGCCATGAAGGAATCTATCCATGCTGCCCTTATTCCGAATATCAATGCCATGATGACAGTAGGTTTAGTACAGCTCCCGGGAGTGATGACTGGCCAAATTCTGGCTGGAATCGATCCCATCATAGCCGTCAGGTATCAAATCATGATTATGTATATGTGGTTCACAACAGCAACTATGGCTAACATGATTATGCTAGCCATAGTGTACCGTCAATTTTTTACAGATAAACTGCAGCTCAAGCGTGAACTGCTAAGGGATAAAGCTTAGATTAAATCTTGTTCGCCTAAATATTTGTTGGTTTCATCCACAAGATTCTTGAATCCTTCCCAGACAGCAGGTGCAACAGTTACACCCTTCTGAGTTGGACGCCATTCATCTTCATCTGCCAGGTAGTGAATACGAAAATCAACATAGGTCCGGCCTTTAAATTCTTTTACCTGAACAATGACTTTCTCAGTCTCACTTCTTTCAATCTCACCAATAATTTTTTCCATTACATGTATCCTTACTTATTTATTTATTAACCACAGAGGGCACAAAGAGCACAGAGAATTATTTTGTTTTTTTCACTGTGCCACAAAATCCCTTATCCCTCGACTCCGCTCGGGATGACGAAACCCAAACTCAATCAAACCCACTTTTCGTCAAACTCTTCAGCTTTAAAGCCAAAAGAACCTGTTGCTCCTTTCACAATAAAGGGTCGCTTTATCAGATTAGAGTCTTGCAACATTAGTTCAATAGCTCTGGCTTTATCTGGAAGGTTCTGACCCAGTTTTAGCTCACGATAAATAGTACTACGAGAATTTAAATGAGGTTTAACATTGTCTGCATCGATAAACTTTTCCAGAAGTGCTCTGTCTGGTGGGTTGCTAATAATATCCACAAGCTCAAACTCTACCTTGTTATCATTTAGATAGGCTTGGGCTTTTTTACATGTCCCGCAAGTTTTCTTATCAAAGAATGTCAGCTTCATATTTTTATTCCTTCTAACTGTCTACCTGACTTAATTTACCTTACTAAATAATTTCTGTCAGCTAAGAATCCTAATACCTAATTCCAAAACTCTCGAATTCACCACTGTATTGCTGAGATTGTTCTTCCCAAGCTTTAACATTGGACCAGCGGTTCCCAATTTTTACGGTTTTAATGAATTCTACTAATAGCCCCTGATCACCTTCAGCAATTCCACTGACTGAACCATCGGCGTTGTTCTTGACCCAGCCAGTTAAACCAAGTTGCTGCCCGGTTCTTTGAACAAAAGCCCTGAAGCCAACACCCTGGACTCTCCCCGTAACATGAAATGTGATCCCAGTATCCACGCTTATTTCTTTTTCTTTACGGCCTCTTCTGGTAATACGGAAGGGCAATATTCGGCCAGGATACAGTTATGACATTGAGGACGGCGAGCAATACATACGGCTCTTCCGTGGTCAATGATCAGATGGGTAAACATGACCCAGTGTTCTTTTTCAATAATCTTTTGTAGTTCGAATTCGATTTTGACAGCATCTTTTTGATTGGTCATGCGCAGTAGGTTGCCAATTCGAATCACATGGGTATCGACCACAACCCCGGGGATGTGGAATCCCGTCCCTAAAACAACATTGGCTGTTTTACGTCCAACCCCTGGGAGTTTTACCAGAGCGTCTTGATCAGGAGGAACTTCCCCGCCGTGTTGTTCCATTAACATAATGGCACAAGCACTCATATTCTTTGATTTACTATTGAAAAATCCGGTTGATCTAACCAGTTCAGCCAAGTGCTCAACTGGGGCTGCGGCCATCGCCAATGCTGTCGGGTAAAACTTAAACAATTCAGGGGTCACTTTGTTTACACGCTCGTCTGTACACTGGGCAGAGAGCATGGTTGAAATAAGAAGTTGAAAAGGTGAACGATGTTCCAAACTACATTTTGAGTTCGGATATGTTTCGTATAGACGGCCAATAATCCGCCGCATACGTTCCTGTTTATTCTTTAGTGATTCTCTCAACATTACCTCCGCATCCTAACATAATCAGTGATGACGATTTTGAAACCAGCATCATCGTCACCATATTGCTCCCATGAACAAACTGCGACTTGAGCAAAAGCGAACCCTCATAAATCTCATCAGATCTTTTTTTGTTGAGCAGGGCTTCTTTGAGCTTGAAACGCCTCTGTTGGTACCCTCGCCTGGAATGGAAGTTCATCTCCACGGATTTAAAACTAACTATACCGATCCCCACGGAGAGGAGCGCATCTATTACTTGCCCACTTCTCCGGAATTTGCAATTAAAAAAGCTCTCGGTCATGGGTTTGAGAAGGTCTTTGAGATCGCCAGAGTGTTTCGTAATCATGGTGAATTGGGTCCCCAGCATCATCCAGAATTCAATATGCTGGAATGGTATCGTCCAGGAGACTACCAGGACATCATGGATGACGTCGGAGCCCTCCTTAAGTACATAAGCCTCAATTTTGCAGTGATTCATTCACCTCGAGGGTTTTCATGGACTTCAGGTGTAAAAATGACTTCGATTCAAGACTGCTTTCTGAATTACGCAGGGATTGACTTAGAAGAGAGTTTACATGATGATACTGTGTGGCGCAAACAGGCTGAGACAAGCATTGGAGAGCACATTCCAGAGGATGATAGCTTCGAAGACATCTTTTTCCGAATCTGGCTGAAGCTGATTGAACCAAACCTGGGACTAGATCAACCACAGATCGTATATGATTATCCAGCATCCATGGCAGCCCTATCCAAGCTCAAGCAGCCAAAGCAAGAGTGGGCTGAACGCTTTGAGCTGTATATACAGGGTGTGGAGATTGGAAATGCTTTTAGTGAACTTATTGATTCAAAAGAACAAATCAAGCGATTCAAGACAGCTAATCTAGAGCGTGAGGCGCTTGGCTATCCCCCCCATCCTGTAGATCAGGATCTGATCAATGCGGTTGGTAAGATGCAGCCGACTGGAGGAATTGCGATTGGGGTCGAGCGTTTATTAATGGTATTGACAGGTGAGACAGATATTAGTCAATTTTTCCTTCAACCATTCGCTGCTACAAAGCGAATATAAAATTCAATCGGTGACTTTGATCCAAAAGCACCCAAAACCACATTTCCATCCTGATCACGCCAGTTGGACAATCCCCGATCCCTTAGTGGTAAACTAGAAAACACATAGTTGCCATATTCATAACTATAGGACTCTAAGGCCATTTTATAGAGTCCCAAAGGAATCCCCACAAAATTGGCGGGATATACGGGTAAACCAGTATCGTCAAGATTAATGGCAACAGCCAGACTTGAGTAAAACCCCTGTAAGGAATCTGCTGAGATGACCTCATCTAGGATCCAACCGCAAAAGTTGGTTTCAATGGGGGTATTCCAGGTCAGTGAGGCATAATTATTTATTGATACAATGATCGTATCAACATTTTGGGTGGTTTCTGGCCACAATATGTTTAAAGGAGGCGCAACGGGTGTTGTTGATGCTGAAATGATCCTGCCATCTGTCGTGGTCAGTTCAATCGTATATTCTTTACCAATCTCCAGTTCCATCCCAGCAGACGGCGGTGTGGGGATATATCCACCATAATAGTATCTGATAAAAGTAGCTTCGGCAATTTCCGAAGGTGGTCCCTGGTCGCCAAAACCCTCGTCAAAATATCCAGCCTTTCCAGACCATTCAAACTCAGCAACGAACACTTGACTGTCAGTTTCTCTTAATACAACTGAGACCAGGGTTGAATCATGAATCTGTGGTAGTATCTCAATAAAGTCATCTATATGGGGTTCGCCTGGATCAGGAATGCCGTTCCCTCTTCCCTCATATCCACCATTTGGACCATGCTCCTTGATACCGATATCATCATTAAGTGGTTCATCCTCGTCCCACTGCCCATTTCCATTTAAATCGGTGTAGGATTCCCAGTCCCCATTATCATCAATCCCATTGAATAGCGAGGTGTCAGTAATCAAAATTGTGTTGTCTACCCGGATCACAGATTTAGAAAAATCAGTTGAATTAAGCATCCCCTCTATCCTCAATTCCTGCTCATAATTCTCAAAGTCATCTGCAAAATCAGCAAAGCTCAATTCTTCTGTACAGGATTGAACAAGGAAGAGTGAAAAAGTGATAAGGAATAATTTTCCTGACCACTGCTTTATATTTTTTATTATACTCATCTTCATCACCTACAGTTTGAACTCTACACCGAATGTGGGAAAGAAGGGAAACATGCCGATGCCTTCTACCGTTCCAGCCTCAAAATCCCAGTTATAAAAGAAAGTGTTAAAATGATTGGTAGCATTTATCACCTGAATTTTGAATAAGCCTTCGATTCCAAAGGGATTAATCTGCCTTGAGTAACTCACATCCATCCTGAAATAATCAGGATAACGAGCTGAATTCCTGGCTCCTTTAAGCTCGGCCAGGTTAGCATAGAAGTTCGTTAAATCAGTAAAACTACCATTCTGAGTATATACGCTACCAACCGTTGGAGTATAAAGGTTTGAGCTGCTGTTGGTCATGGTTAGGCCAAAGGAGTGCTTCTTATTTAAGGCATAATTTACCACCAGGTTAAGACCATGGGGTTGATCATACTTGGAACTATAAATCTCCCCATCACTTTCAATGACTTGACCATCCCCATTAAAATCAAATTCCTGCACGCTCTTCATATAGGAATAGCCCAGCCAACCGGACAACTTACCACTGCTTTTCTTCAGGAGTACTTCTGCGCCATAAATTTCTGCAGTTCCTTCGGTGTAATCATCATCTGGATCTAAGAAATTCTGATTGGGATTGAGAACCAGTGTATTGCTATAGGGTTTATAATAACCTTCCAGACTGGCAAACCAGCCCTCACCCAGCCACTGCTCAAGACCGAGGATATAATGCTCAACAGATTTTGCTTTATAATTTTCCGGGATCGGATTCCAAAAATCAACAATGCTCAGTATGGCGTCCTCATCCTGAGCGGTAAACAAGAACTGATTGTATTTACCCCAGGCACCCTTCAAGGCCAAATTGGTATTCAGTAGATATTTAAATCCCAGGCGCGGTTCGTAGTATAGCTGGTCATGGGCCGAATATTTAGACACTCGTAATCCAGTTTGTAGCATAATAACCGGGTTCGGCTGCCAGCGTTCCTGGACAATTCCACTGTAGATCATATTGGTTTCGTGCTGATCCAAGAAAGTCTGTTCTCCTTGGGAGAGTTCAAAATCAATTCCCAGGTCTTTCACTTCCAATCCAGTAGTCAGCGTATGTTTTGAAGAAATAAACCACTCCAGGTTTTCCCTCAAGGTCCAATCATCTATTTTATTAAATATAACGATATTAGTAGAGGAGGCCTGACCAGATGTATCAGTGGCCGTGAATTCCATGTCTACATCAAACTCATAACTAGTATTTGCGAAAGATAGCGTAGAGACAAACCTGGAATTGGGGATCCAGCGCCATTTCATGCTATTGGTTGTGTTGCCCCAGTCCCAATTAAAATTGACTTCATTGGCTGACCGGCCAAGCTCAAAAGCAATTCTATCCTTCCCGGCATAATGTGAAATTGTCAAGCGGTTGGTCGGGTTAATATTTTGGATGATCTTGCCCTGCACATCATAGAAATAATATTTCCACTCCATAGGCTCATCTTTATACCAGTAGTACAACCTGGCCACCTGATCAAAATAGGTTCGTCGACCTGAGAGCATCCAGGAGCCCTTTAAAAGGGGACCTTCTGCTAGCAGCTTGGAACTGAGCAGGTTCACTTCACCCCGAACCTGACTGATATCAAAGAATTCACCCAGTTTACGACCATTAAATAATTTATTTTTCCGGGAATCACCTTCACGTCCGGTGATACTGAGGACCGATGAGATTCGGTTGCCATAATAAGCTGGGAAACCGCCTGCTAGAAATTCTGCATCGGCTATGGCATCTGCATTAAAAGTGGAAAAGACACCACCTAGGTGGAATGGGTTGTAAATCTCAATGCCATCCAGCAGGATCAAGTTTTCGTCTGGGCTACCCCCACGGACAACCAGGGCTGAGGAAAAATCGCTGGAGGACTGGACACCGGGGAGCAATTGAAGCGTGCGAAAGATATCTGCTTCCACGAAAGCGGGCATCGTCTTTACATCCCGCATACTGAGGCTGACAGCACTTACTTCAATTTCTTTCTCAAAGCGTTGACGATCACCGGTAATGATAACTTCTTCACCTTCAATGGAGGTGGGTTTAATCTCAAAATCGTGACGCTCTTCGAGGCCACCAACGACTGCAATTTCTTTTTCAGTGCGCTCATAGCCCATCATCATGACTTGTAAGGTGTAATTCCCGGGAGGAATATTAGTGATGATAAAATATCCAGCACTATTTGTGGCTGCCCCGATTCCAGTATTTTTCAGACTTACATTAGCATAGAGTAAGGGTTCACCCGTTTCAGCATCTCTGAGGAAACCATTCAAGCGGCCATAGTCAGATTGAGCTAAAACAGATCCCATTAGTAAATGGAGACCGATTACAAGGCCTAGTAATATAAGAGTGGACTTAGTCTTTTTAATTTTAGTATTCATCCGTTTCGCTACAATGTAGTTAGACGACCTAAAAACAAAAATGTTCAGAATGAGTATTTTGCCAAGTAGAGTTTAGAGAATAGAATAATATAATATAACAGCAAAGAGGCAGGGTTAGCTGCCTCTTTGAAGTATTGAACGATATTTCAACTGGAGGAACTAACTATCAGATGGTTCATCCTTTGAATCTTCCAACTTGTACACGGTCAGGTAGGCCACCCCAACAGCAACTGGCGCTAAACCCCAAATCCACATACCTGAGGGTGCGTCATCTGGTATCACCATCGCCATTGCCAGGGTCATCACTATTCCCATCAGAGTCCAGATAAGACCAGGTAGGAGCCTGTTTCTCTTCCGCTCTGGGAATTTAACTTCGACTCCTTTTTCAATAGCAGCTACTATTTCTAAACTTTCCAGACGCCTTCTATGATATTGTAGTACAAATGAAGCTATAATCACAGCTCCTACCACAAGAAATAGAGTGATTGGTATGAATTGTTCATGCATTATATATTCTCCTTATTAATAAATCATTCTGCTTATCATGGTATTTGACACCTTTGTGATTGATATTGTTGCAGAAATACTAAGAAAATTATCAAATAGTTTGATTATTACATAAGAGCGCAACATTTCTGCTCCTTGCATTGTCTAACACTTGATAGGAGATTTATGCCCAAAGGCAAACAAACAAAATCAGATGAAATATTCCAACTCTTGGTGAAAGAGCACGGAGATCGGATATTCAATCTGGCCTTGATGAAATCGAATCAGATCACCTTAGCAGAAGATATCACTCAGGAAACCTTTATCAGAGTGTATAAGGGTCTTAATAGTTTCCGCAATGAGGCTCAGATCGGAACCTGGATTTACAGAATCGCACTCAATGTTTGCCATACCTTGTTGATGAAAGAGTCCAGGATTTCAAAACCACTGACAGCTTTTGATGGAGATAGTGAGAGTCACTTAACTGATGAGTCCACTAATGTTCAGCATCTTTTCCAGGCAGAGTCGGATAAGCAGGTGATTAGAAGCGCTATTGCTAAACTCCCATCAAAGCAATCAGATGCTATCACTCTCTATTACCTGCGAGAGTATAAATATTCTGAAGTAGCAGAAATCATGGACATCCCAATTAACACAGTAAAATCACATTTGCGTAGGGCCAAAGAAAATCTACGTGAATTAATGGAAGAGGTTGAAGTATGAAACCAAGCCTAAACAAAAATCATGATAATATTGAAGCCATGTTAGCTAACAGCTGGGAGGCCATGCCGATTCATTTGGAGGAACAGTTACTTGATGTACCCAATCAATTACGGTCGCAGCAAGTAGAACGGTTTGATAAACTAGCCTTCGTGCTAAACTCAATTCTGGCTATTTGGACTTTGGGACTCATCTATACTTTTAAAGATACTATTGGAATAAATGTAATGGGATTAACTACCAAGCTTTCAGCTGTAGGATCCTTTCTACCGACAATTATTAGTCATCCTGTATTTTTAGTCTTAGTCATTGGCTTGCTTGGTTTTACCTGGTGGAGACTGGATATGGACACTACTTAATATCGATTTTAAAACTTGTACCAAACAAAGAACCCTGCACTTGGCAGGGTTCTTTTTATTTATTGCGAGTTGCTTTTAATTTTGACTACCAGTTTTCTCCCAGTAGCTCAAAATACTCCTGCGGATGTAAACAGGCAGGACAGGTTTTTGGGGCTTCTTCACCTTCATGGAGGTAACCACAGTTAATGCAACGCCAAATGATTTTACCATTCCGTTTGAATACTTTGCCCTCTTCCAGATTCCTGGCAAGATCTGCATAGCGTTTCCCATGCTGTTTTTCAGCAATTGAAATGGAGTCAAAAGCTGCTGCTACCCCATTGAAACCCTCTTCGCGAGCAATTCTGGCAAATTCAGGATACATAGTTGTCCACTCATGTTCCTCACCAGCTGCCGCTGCTTTAAGGTTCTCTAGAGTCGTACCAATAACACCGGCTGGAAATGTTTCAGTAATCTCCAGATCACCACCCTCTAGGAATTTGAAAAACCGTTTTGCGTGTTCTTTTTCATGATTGGCTGTCTCTTCAAAAATTTGGGCTATCTGTACCAAACCTTCTTTTTTAGCTGCGCCAGCAAAATAGGTGTAACGATTGCGAGCCTGTGATTCCCCTGCGAACGCAACCAGTAGATTCTTTTCAGTTTGCGTTCCTTTAACACTTTTTGCCATGTCTGAAACTCCTCATATATTAAATTGCCATTTATGATATTTTGTTAATCAGCAACAATATAAGCAAGTTCGCAAGAATCCTCTAGAAATGATTTACTTGAAGTAGATTTGCATTAGATTCTACACGTTATTTGTAAACTTCTCTCAGCCGAATGACCTACGTCCGAGTGGATAGGGTCTGAGGCCGCTACGGTTCTCTTGGAAACGAGGAAATCAGCTCCCGTATTTGGAAAGAGAAAATATGTACTACTCTATGATGAACAAAAGTGTGTCATTATGATTTTACCAGACACACCTCTGCAAAAAAATAATAATTCCCATCTACCTGACCTTTGGTTGAAGGCAGCCATGTTAGGCAGCCTTTGGGCTTCTGTTGAAATTATTCTGGGGAGTTTTCTCCACAATCTACATGTACCATTCTCCGGCACTTTCCTGGCAGCTCTGGGCATAATTCTGATGATCAACGGCTATAAAATCTGGCCTGATAAGGGCTTGTTCTGGCGAACAGCTCTGGTCACAGCGACCATGAAATCCATCTCCCCTTCAGCCATCATCTTTGGACCCATGGTGGGAATTTTTATGGAAGGTGTTATTCTTGAAGTCGCTGTTCGTCTTTTTCGAGGACGTTGGCTAGGCTTCGTTATAGGTGGAGCTCTCGCTGTTTCCTGGAGCCTCTTCCAGAAGATTTTGGTTATGCTCATGACTTATGGACCAGATTTTGTCAAATTATATGAGCAGCTCTACTTTATGGCTGCCAGAAGTCTGCATATCTATGGTTCTGCCCCCATTGATCTGGTAAAACTAATTTTTATCATTGATCTAAGTTTTGGGGCATTGGTTGCCGGTCTGGCCCTAAAAGTTAGTGGTTACCAAAAGAAATTGCTACTTGAGCCCGGCGATGATCTTGCTAAACCTGCTCAGGAAAACCTACTCGAAACAGCCAGTTCTCAACAATATTCCATACCCCTGTTTTTTCTTAATTTAATTATTCTAGTTAGTGGTCTGGTTATTCTGGATGACCTACCACTATCTATAGGTGCAATCCTGGTCCTGCTCTATGTAGCATTTAATATTACTCAATATGCTCGCTCACTCAAGCGACTCAAACGACCACAACTATGGATACAGCTGGTAGCCTTGATGGGGTTATCCGGGCTGCTCCTCGGTGGCTGGGAAAGTCAAGCCTCTATCATGAATGGCCTGGAAACCGGATTTGGTATGGCAATCCGAGCCCTTCTGGTGATTTTTGGTTTTTCAGCTCTGAGCATAGAAGTCCGTAATCCATTGATACTTAACTGGTTCAGCAGAAAAGGGATGGGTGTCGCTTTTGAAGCAATATCTGTCGCTTTCGAAGTCCTACCACGCTTGATGAATGCAGTCTCGGAGAAAAGACACAACTGGAGACACCCTTTCCGGAACCTGAATCAACTATTGGGGGCTCTTGAGCAGCTACGCCAGGAACATATACAGATACAGGCACGAGTTGTCATTGTGACGGGGAATCAGGGGGATGGAAAAACAACCCTGATAAAGGAATTGATAGGTTCTAATGAACTGCAAACTCGATCATTTGCCGGGTTTTATACTGAAGGTACCTGGGTTGATGATGAACGGGATCATTATCATATTGTTGATTTAAAGACTGGCAAATCAACACTCCTGTGCGAACGAAGCGAGCCAGTTTCAGAACTCAGAGCCGGTCCCTTCAATTTCCGTAAAGAGGGCATTGAACATGGCTTGAATATTCTTCAGAAAGTCAAAATTAATAGACATACTATTGTGGTTATTGATGAGATTGGTCACCTGGAATTACATGATGATGGCTGGGCAGAATATATTCAAAAGTTTATTGACCAAGGCCAGGCAATGATCTGGACAGTCCGACCAGCTCTATTAGACTCTGTATTATCCAAGTGGCCGGTTCAAGCATCTGTCATTAAGGCTGAACAAGGCAACCTGAATCAAGTAATTAAGAGCGTTCAATCCTCATTAATTTAGAATTACTACTTGCTATTTAGATGCTTGCTCAGTAGTAAGTATTAATAACATCATATTTTGGTATTGGAACTTTTGGCGCATTGTTTGCAATACCTAAGAATCACACATAGCGAAGACATTTTGTAAATTATATAGAGGAGTTGAAATG
>JAUVDF010000093.1 GCA_030595455.1 Fidelibacterota bacterium
AATTCATCGATAAAGCTGGTACATTTCTGCATAGCGGCTTCATCCCACTCCTGACCCTGTATAAAGTCATGGTCAAAGGAAAATTCAGGTATACTAATGACACCTGCTTCAGTTTCTAGAAACCAGACAGTCATATCCATACGACCAAGTAGTCCGGCGCCAAAGTCCAATTTCCCTGGTTTTACCATCCACTCATCAATAGCCATACCAGCCACCATGCTTAACTCAGCATCAGGATCAATACCAAGATCAGCCAACAAGGGATATATTTTTGTGAACTCAGCTAAAGTCATAGCTGGCTGTTCATCCAGTTGAATCGAATTTGAAACAGCATAGGTAAGATCCTGGCTACCGTTCTTTATTGAATAATAGACGATATCAGATTCCAGTTCGATCTTATCGTACTTAGGCGTATAACCCTCAGCCATACTTAAGTCTAATGCCAAAGTTTTTTCCGGGTTTGATTGTCTATATTTTAGACCAAATTCAAAACCGGGTTTTTTGTGATCATCTTCATACTTCACCTTACGCCGAAGTAGAAAACTCTGCTTCCGCAGGTCTAAGTCTTGCGTGTCAAAAAAGGAGACTTCTTTGTGGCCCAGCTTCAAGGGCACTTCAGTTTCCAATATTTCGATGCCTTGCTCAGCAGCCACGGTTTTAATGATATCCCAGTATTGGGCAAATCCCTGCTGATAGTCCTCAAACAGCTCTGGATTCAGTAGCAACTTATATTCACTTGAATTAAGAAAATATTCTGGTGCCGGCTCCAGCGTGACAGTTGCTTCAACCGTTTCTAGTGGTTTGTTTGAACCACAGGAAACGATCAAGACCGCAAGTAGTATGCTTGTAAATATTTTTACACTATTTTTCATTGTTTTCCTCATAATCATTCTTCTTAATATCTTTCATAGTTTTAGCAATTTCGCTGATATAGACATTAATCTGTTTTAACAAGTCCATAAGCTCCATGTGAACATCATGGGTTGCTATTGATTCAATATTTTCGCTTTGAACACGAACTAAATGGGCCTGACGGTATTCAGTTTCCAGAGTTCGATACTTCATGTCTTTCCGTAATACTTTTTCAACCTTTTTCAGCTTTTGCTTCGAAAAGGCACTTTTGAGTCGAGATATCTGTTTCATAACGCGAATATGAAAATCTATCAGCTCATTTTGACCCTGTTGGGAAAAGGGTTCTTGCAGACGCAGTTTCTTGGCGATCAATAGTTTTATTCTGCCATGAATAATATCTCCAATGGTTTCCATATCCTTAACCATGGACATCAGAGCAAATACTTCCTCAGCCTGTAGGTCACTTAATTCCTGGCGACTAATTTTGAATAAGTAAGCTGTGACATGCTGCTCCAGAAAGTTGATCTTACTCTCTCGCATATCTATCCCCTCCATGAGAGAAAGATGTGGATATATTCTATCCTGCTCCTCCCTGTCAGCCAGGAAAGGTCGCAGAAATACATCAAGCATCCGACCCAGAATTTTTATCATCCTTAACATTTCTGTATGAGCTAATTCTATGGCAATAGCTGGGTGAGAAATCTGGGATTCATCAAGATGCCAGGTTACAGGCACAACACCTTGCTCTACTTTTTCATCAGGAAGAATTTTAAATACAATTTTTGATAAGACCTTGGTAAAGGGTAGAAATATTAATCCAACTGAAATATTAAATATCGTATGTGCGTTGGCAATCTGGCGTGGTGTTTCTAAGGCAAGTTTCTCCGTGCCTGATCCAGCGGCAACAGGTGACAGCCACCTCACAAGATCTGTCAATTGCGGAACAAACCAAATAAAGATCAATACCCCGCCAATATTGAATAAGACATGAGCAATGGCGACCCGCTTTGCACCACGAACTGTTCCAATACTTGAGAGACCCGCCGTAATACAAGTCCCAATATTCGCGCCGAAGATGAGGGGTATCCCAGCGTCCAATGTAAGGAGTCCTTGCTGGGCCAACACGATAACAATCCCAGTGAATGCACTACTACTCTGGATAAGACCGGTGAAGAGCGCACCAATCAATAAACCAAGGGCTGGATTCTCAAGACCCTCCATGAGATCAATGAACGGCTGGAATGTACGTAAGGGTTTCATTGACTCTGACATGAGCTTCATGCCGAAGAAAAGAACCCCGAACCCCATAAGAGCCTGACCCGCATGTCTCAAAGTATCTTTTTTTGAAAACATGGTCATCATGAATCCAATAGTGATCATAGCCAGAGCGTAATCTGTTAGCTCAAACGCAACCAACTGGGCGGTAACGGTAGTACCAATATTGGCCCCCATTATGACTGCTAATGATTGCGTAAAAGTCATTAACCCTGCTTGAACAAAACTAACCAACATGACTGTCGTAGCACTAGAACTTTGGATAACCATGGTAACGAATGCACCCAGACCCAGACCCACGACACGATGTTTTGTCAGGGCCGCTAAAATGTTTCGCATACGATCGCCGGCTACCTTTTTTAGGCCATCGCTCATTTTTTCCATTCCATACAGAAAAAATGATAGGCCACCAAGTAGTCCCATAATCAGAAAGGTCCAATTGATGTCTACTGCAGCTTCCGATGCCGCAAACAAGGGGCTAATGGAGAATAATAGTATGGAGACGATGAGCTTCATAGTTAGTCTGTATCGTTCTCACTTCCCGTTATATCTAGAATTATTTTGGCAATTTCCCCGGTGTAAACATTGATCCGCTTCATGATCTCCAACAATTCAGTATGGATCTCATCAGTCTTCATGGATTCTTTACGGGCTTGATGCAGTCGCTCCAAGTGAGCAATTCTATATTCTTCTTCCAGATTTGCGTATTTCACTTGCTTGCGGACTACTCTCTGGGCTTTTTGTGGATCCAGTTCAGAAAATGTGTCTTTTAGTCGGCTAATCTGCTTACACACTTTTTTGTGATAGCGAATCAGCTCTGCTTTTCCTTCTTCTGAAAAGTCAAGATTCAAGGCTCGCTTTTTTGCTACGAGTGGCATAAGGTTGCGTTCAAGGATATCACCAATGGTTTCCATGTGGCTACACACGGTAGTCATACCAAACACTTCCTTGATCTGTGAATCTGACAAACTCTGTTGTCCAATCTTAAGTAAATATTTTTTCACTTTTTTCTCGAGGAAATCGATCTTGGTCTCCCTCATTTCAATACCCTCGATGACTGTCAGCTGTGGATGGACAGGATCATGCCCCGGATCATCTTCTAAGAAGGGTTTAATAAAGCCATTCAACATGCGTTTGGTAATTTTAGCCATACGGTTGATCTCGGCTCTAGCCAGATCAAGTGCTAATGCAGGTGTTTCAATTGCTGAATCATCCAGGTGCCAGGTAGCAATGGTAAGATCTTTTTCATCCTCGACATCAGGATAGTATTTCATGATAATTCTACCAAAAAAGCTGGTAAATGGTATGAAGGCAAACGCCAGTCCCACATTAAATATGGTATGGGCATTGGCGATCTGACGTGGAACTTCCGCCCCGAGCTTAGCCATCCCAACAGCATCTGAGCTAGGTGATAGATATCTGATAAAATCGGCAAACCAGGGAATCCAGAAAATGAAGAGCAGGACTCCTGTGACCTTGAACATGACGTGAGCCATGGCCACCCGTTTAGCTTCTCTTGTGGCCCCAATACTTGCTAAACCGGCCGTAACACAGGTACCTATATTTGCTCCCATTATCATGGGAATACCTGCATCAAGGGTAATCAAGCCCTGCTGAGCAAGGACGATGATAATACCGGTAAAAGCGCTACTACTCTGAATCAGAGCTGTAAATGCAGCGCCGACGAGTAAACCCAAAATAGGATTTTCAAGATGAGACAACATGGTAATAAATGGTTCAAAGGTGCGAAGTGGTTTCATGGCATCTGACATAAGCTTCATACCATAGAACAGGATTCCGAAACCGAGAATGGATTCGCCAATATTTTTCTGACTGTCATTACGGCCAAACATCATGAGACCAAATCCGCCGGCGATCATGAGTAAAGCATAATCGGTTAGTTTAAAGGCAACCAATTGAGCAGTAATTGTGGTTCCGATATCAGCACCAAGAATGACACCAAGACTCTGAACAAAAGTCATGAGGCCTGCCTGAACGAAGCTAACCAACATGACAGTCGTCGCACTGCTACTTTGGATGATCATGGTCACAAAAGCACCTACCAATAAACCCATATAACGATTGTTGGTTAGAGCTGAAAGAATGGATCGCATGCTATCGCCGGCAGCTTTCTTCATGCCGGAGCTCATCTTCTCCATTCCGTAAAGGAATAATGCGAGTCCACCGAATAAGGTCATGGCGACAACTCCCCAGGCAATATCTGTACTGGCGCTGCTGTCACCGGCAAATAAGCTAGAATTCCCAAACAAAATGAAGAGAGTTATGAAAATATATTTTATTGATTTTGAGCTAACCATGAGGAGTGAGTTCCGAATTGACGTTAATTTGAATTTCTGTCTGATTAGCACTCTTGACCACCTGTTGATCAAAAACATTCTGTAGAAAGAAGAGTGAGACAAAAGAAATAGTAGCTGCAATAAGGGGAGTTGTCACCCAACCTGAAGCAATCCGCCCAAGCACCTTGAAACGTATGCCACGTCCTCCATGAGCAATGCCTATACCCAAGATGCTACCAATGACAACTTGTGAGCTGGAGACCGGGACCAGAGGAATGGCTGGCAGATTATGGGACAATAGCCATGTTTCTAATCCTTTTGATGCAAATAAGAATAGGACCAGCGCTTGAGATAAGACAACGATGAAGGCAGTTTGTGGTGTCAGTTTAACAACACCATCCCCTACAGTCATCATGACCCGTTTTGAATAAGTAAAAATACCTACCGCTATAGCTAGACCGCCCATTAAGAATAGTTGTTCAACACCATTAAATTGAAATCCAAAGATATCCAAGCTATCAAAGGGTGCAACTGAGACAAACACGCCCATAACGTTAGCAATATTATTTGCACCCAGGGAATAAGCACCAAAGGCACCAACAACTATAAGACCGATACGCGTATATGCATCTAATCTGAAGATATGAATTTTCCAATATTCCATGCCTTTTTTGACAATAAAGAACAGAACGAGAGAAAAACCAGCCGCTAAGATTGGGCTCATAACCCAGGTTGAAGCAATTTTCGTCAATGCGGCTATATCTGTTTCTTTGCCTGCAAATAGATTCCAACCAACAATGGAACCTACAATAGCCTGACTGGTAGAAACCGGCAGACTCAGCTTGGTCATCCAGAAAACTGTTATAGCTGCTGCAAGTGCTACCATAAACGCTCCGGCAATCATATCGACAGCA
>JAUVDF010000032.1 GCA_030595455.1 Fidelibacterota bacterium
AATGTGGCCAGTATGACGGATGATGAATTAGCTCATATTCGTAATAAAAAGATTGGCTTTGTTTTTCAAACCTTCAATCTACTGCCCAAATCCACCAGCTTAAGAAATGTTGAACTGCCCCTGATCTATAATGGTGCAATCAAAGCACATGACCGGAAAGATATGGCCATGCTAGCTCTTGAGCGGGTAGGTCTGGGGGATCGAGTGCATCACAGACCCAATGAATTATCAGGTGGGCAGAGACAGCGGGTCGCCATTGCACGGGCACTGGTAAATAATCCCGCAATTATCCTCGCTGATGAACCAACTGGAAACCTGGACTCAAAAACAGGGGAGGAAATCATGGTTCTATTTGATGACCTCCATGACCAGGGGAATACAATTATTCTGGTTACTCACGAAGAGTACATCGCAGAACATGCCCAGCGAGTTGTGAGACTTCTAGATGGAAAAATTGCTGTGGACGAAGCCACCCCAAGAGCAAAATAGATGATTGTTAACCAGAAAGTCTTATTGTCAACAATCCACATTCGTCATCCCGAGCGGAGTCGAGGGATAACAGCCTAATGAAACAAGGGCAAGTTTACATATTAAAATGTTCAGACGACTCCTTGTACACAGGTGTTCCCAGTAATCTTGAATCCCGTCTTGCACAGCATCAGGAAGGTGCTGTACTAGGCTATACTCACTCGAAACGACCTGTTGAATTGGTTTGGAATACTGATACAATGCCAATTCAGGATGCAATCGTTCTGGAAAAACAAATCAAAAACTGGGGAAGAGATAAGAAGTTGGCACTTATCCAGGAAAATTGGGACACACTACACTTGTTAGCAGAGTGTAAAAACGTGAGTCACCACAAATATTTATCCCTCGACTCCGCTCGTGATGACGGTCAATGTGTTCTGAATGATACCGATGACACATTTGCAGGCAGGGTATGAGAAGTTTTTTCTGGGAAAATATGCGGATCGCGTTGTCCGAATTATGGGGACATAAAACCAGAACTATTTTAACCGGTACCGGTATTGTCATCGGGATTATTGCTGTATCATTAATGTCCACTCTGATTAGCGGAGTGGATGGCTTATTTGAAAATAGTATGAAATTCCTGGGCAGGGGCAATTTATATGTAGAGAAATGGCCCTGGTTTGGTGACGAAGACTGGTGGACTTTAAGAAATAGACCCCGTATTGAACTTGAGATGGCAGATGATATCAGGGAGCGATCTGAATATGCGATGGTGGTTGCTACCGAAAGGGGGCGATCTGCGAATCTCAGCTATAAAGATTTATCCTCAGAAAACATCTTTGTTCATGGTGTTACGGCAAACTACCCGGAAGTATCAACAGTAGATGTTGAATTTGGACGTTTTTTTACTGAGTCTGAAGATCGAACAGGTGCTCAAGTCATTCTGCTCGGTACTGATGTAGCCAAAGCCCTATTCCCCCTTGAGAATCCTATCGATAAAATGATTTTTGCAGGATCCTCACGTTTCCGGGTTATTGGTGTTTTAGCTGAAATGGGTAAATTTTTGGGTGCCTTTTCACAGGACACTCAGGTGTTGATTCCCATGGAAACTTTCAATAAGATTTTCCACGGTCCCTATGGAATGCGACGCATAACGGTAAAAGTACCGGAGGAATATGTGGAAGATGCCAAGGAAGAACTCACAGGCATTGTACGTGTTTTACGCGGTCAGAAACCGGGTGAAAAGGATAATTTTGCAGTGAATCAACAGGAGTCTTTCCGGCAGACCTACCAGGGTATCAAAGTAGCAATTGGTGGAACGGGTTTGATTATTACGGCACTTTCGCTATTGGTTGGGGGAATTGGAATAGCCAATATCATGTTTGTCTCTGTCAAAGAACGTACGAGGGAAATTGGTGTCCGCAAGGCCCTGGGAGCAACTCGAGGTCAGATTCAGGGACAATTTCTCATTGAGGCCATGGTTATCACAGCCTCAGGAGGGCTAGTCGGACTCATCATTTCAACTATGGCTAGTTTTGCGATCAATAAATTTCTATTCCCAGCGACCATGTCCTTTGGAGTAGCGTTCATGGCAATCGCCCTTAGTGCCGCCGTTGGTCTGTTTGCCGGCCTGGCACCAGCAAGAAAAGGTGCAAAGCTCGATCCTATTGAAGCGCTGAGGTATGAGTAATTATGTATATTCGCACTACCCTTAAAACCCTCAACGATGCTTTCTTTATGGCCCTGGAAGCTATTCGTGACAACCTGTTACGCTCAATTCTCACACTCCTGGGCATTGTGATTGGTGTGTTTGCTATTATTGCAGTTATGACAGCTATTAGAACCTTGGAATCATCCATTAACTCTGGTCTGAATGTATTCGGGTCAGATGTAATATTTGTTCAAAAAACCCCGGTTATACAAATGGGAGATCATTCTAGTCGGAGAAAGTACTGGAGCCGCCCCAATATTACCTATGAAGTGGCCCTTGAACTTAGAGAAAGAATGCTAGGGGCTGAGTTCGTCAGTGTTCAGGATGGTACGGGTGGCAAGACGATCCGCTACAAGAAAGAAAAGACCAATCCCAATGTTGGTGTTCAAGGGATGGACGAATGGGGT
This sequence comes from Fidelibacterota bacterium, assembly GCA_030595455.1. Lineage (GTDB taxonomy): Bacteria > Fidelibacterota > UBA8477 > UBA8477 > JABMPR01 > JABMPR01. The sequence continues at coordinate 2,590 of JAUVDF010000032.1, forward strand.
TTAGAAGCCCTCAACCAGAGCCTGGATTATGGTCGGAATTTCATCGCTGAGGATATGGAGTATAATCGGCGCGTTGTTATTCTTGGTACTGACGTTATTGACAAGCTATTCCCATTTTTTGACCCTATGGATCAGACAATTATGATTAATGGAATCGGCTTTGATGTGATTGGCACTCTGCAACGTAAAGGTGAGATGTTTGGTCAAAGCCAGGATAATTTTGTTATCATTCCCATTACCACATATCTACAGTATTTCAGTCAACGTTGGACTTCTTTAGGTATTTCAATTAAAGCACCCAATGAAGAAAGCTTTGACATCATCAAGGAAGAAGCCACTGATCAAATGCGAATTGTCAGGGGCTTGAGACCAGATGAAGAAAATGATTTTGAAGTAACCTCTAACGACGCTTTAATCAAAACTTTCGGGGCATTTACCGCAGGTATTAAACTTTTTGCAGGAGCCGTAAGTGTGATTGCTCTGGTTGTTGCTGGCATCGGTATTATGAACATCATGTTGGTTTCAGTGAGTGAGCGTATTAAAGAAATTGGCGTGCGTAAGGCGATTGGAGCAACCCGCAACAATATCCTGTTTCAGTTTCTACTCGAGGCTGTATTCCTGTCCTTAATTGGAGGGGTAATCGGTGTAATGCTCGGAGTAGGTGTGGGAAATATGATTACCCTGGTGATGAAGAACGTTGACACGGTAATCCCCGTTGACTGGGTTTTTATTGGGCTTTTTACCTGTTCCTTTATCGGGATTGTATTTGGGATCTATCCAGCCTACAAAGCAGCCGGGCTTGATCCAATCGAATCGTTGCGTCACGAATAATACCGTAGAATATCTGTAGACTATTAAATACCCAATTACATTATGGATTAAAATTAGAAAGCGAATGGAAATAAGATGAGCAAATATATACAATTTGGTGAGAAGGTTGATGGTTATAGCATCCCAGTTTTAAATGAACGTGAGATCAGGGCAACTGCCGGATTACTCTTTCTGGTCATGCTATTCTCAATTCAAGCTGCGGCCGGGGATGGAAACTTTACACCACTAAAATATTCCGTTACTTTCTTTCTGGCGGATATGTTGATTCGTGTTTTTATCAACCCCAAATACTCCCCTTCCCTCATTGTAGGTAGGTGGATTGTTAGAAATCAAACCCCTGAATATGTGGGTGCTCAGCAGAAGAAATTTGCATGGTACATCGGGATAGGTATGGCGCTGGTGATGTTTGTTTTGATTATTCTGGTTAACTCATACAGTCCGATTACAGGTCTCATCTGTTTAATTTGTCTCATCTTCCTATTCTTTGAGTCAGCTTTTGGCATTTGTTTAGGATGTAAATTCTACTCACTTGTTTATAAAGAAAAAGCTCAGTACTGCCCTGGTGAGGTTTGTGAGGTCAAAGATCGACAGGAGATTCAGAAAACGACAAAACCCCAATTATTTATCCTACTAGGTGCGGTTATAGTTATGGTTTTGATCGTAGCGATCTTTAATGACTTCTATAGCGTACCACCCTACGATTTATTTGGTCTTGAAAAAGGTATGCATTAGAGAGAAAATTCGATTTAATAAAAAAGCCCCAATCATCTGATTAGGGCTTCTGAATTCTGACTTCTAGCTACTGAGTTCTATATCTAATAGGCCTTAGCAAAGATCACGAGTTGATCACTCTCTTCACCTGAATAAATACATTTGCCACTCTTTCCAGGTTGATCAAAAGGAATACAACGGATCGTCGCTTTAGTCTCGTTTTTAATTTTTTCTTCAACCTCAGCTGAACCATTCCAATAGGCTTTAATAAAACCACCTTTGGTCTCGAGAATTTCTTTGAACTCATCCCAGGTCTGAGCTGTATGGGTGTTCTCTTCACGGAAATCTAAAGCACGCTGAAACAGTTCATCTTGAACTGTGACGACTTGTTCACTCAGGAAACTGACCAGCTCATCCATTTTGATGAAATGTTTGGCACCGGAATGTCTGATGACAACCACAGCCTGACCTTTTTCAATATCTTTAGGACCAAGCTCTACGCGCATGGGAACCCCGCGCATTTCCCACTCATTGAACTTGAATCCAGGTGAGCTTTTCTCATCATCATCAACATGTACTCGAACTTCAGCTTTATGTAAATCAGCTACCAACGCATCGACTTTGTCCATGACTAGATCTTTGGTATCATTTCTGAAGATAGGGATGATGACGACCTGGTAGGGAGCCACTTTTGGAGGTAAAATCAATCCTTTATCGTCACCATGTGACATGATCAGACCACCAACCAGACGGGTACTGACACCCCAGCTAGTGGCGTACACAAATTCTTCTTTATTGTCTTTATTCTGGAAGGTGACTTCAAAAGCTTTGGCAAATTTCTGTCCAAGGTAGTGGCTGGTCCCAGCTTGAAGTGCTTTGGTATCCCGCATCATGGCTTCAATTGAATAAGTACTGACCGCTCCAGCAAATTTTTCTGATTCCGATTTTTTTCCAGTGATCACTGGCATGGCCATATAATCTTCAGCAAAGCGACGATAGACATTCAGCATGGTCAGGGTCTCTTCCTGGGCTTCTTCTTCTGTTGCATGAGCTGTATGGCCTTCCTGCCATAGGAATTCGGTAGTTCTCAAGAATAAGCGAGTACGCATTTCCCAGCGGACTACGTTAGCCCACTGATTAATTAACAGGGGTAAATCCCGGTAGGATGAAATCCATTTCTTATACATGTGCCAGATGATGGTTTCAGAGGTTGGACGAACCACTAAAGCTTCATCCAATTTCTTGCCACCGGCATGTGTGACTACTGCTACTTCTGGGGCAAAGCCCTCAACATGCTCAGCTTCTTTTTGCAAGAAATGCTCTGGAATGAACATGGGGAAGTAGGCATTGACATGACCAGTGTCCTTAAACATCTGATCCAGGATGCTCTGAAATTTTTCCCAAATGGCGTATCCATACGGTCGAATGACCATGGTTCCTTTTACTGGACCATAATCAGCCAGCTTCGCTTGCCTGACGACATCAGTGTACCATTTTGAGAAATCTTCGCTTTGTTTTGTTACCCCTTTTGACACTGCGGGCATCCTTTCTGTATAGTTCTACTCCGGTCATTCGGAACAGCGCCACAATCATAACATGTACACCCCTCTGACACAATGGTGAATACAGAAGCAACAACATAAATTAATCCAACCTGGATCGTCATCCTGTGCACTTCGATAATATGTTTGCAGAGCAATAGTCTCATGTTCGTCATCCCTCGATGGAGCCTGTACCGAGCGAAGTCGAAGTACTCGGGATGACGGTTCTAAAGCTTGTATAAAGGGAAAGTGACCTCACGCAAAACATCAATCCTAGTAGAATTCAGGACTTGTCTTAAACATTAGCAAGTACTACCATATCTGCCAGAACAAAGGGGTCGTTCCAATCAAAAAAAGCATCTTCATAACAGTCTTCCTGTGCCTGATTGTATTTGGCTTTTCCCGCCCTGCACCAGACACAACCATATATGACCAGGTCATTCGTGGCCGTCCGTTTGGCATAGATGAAATAATCAGTAAATCTGTGGTCACAGAAAATTCACAAAATAAAAATAGCCCGCCGAGCTGGGTCCAGACTGGTGAGCTTGAGTCTGATACAGTTTATTATGGTGTTGGCCAGTCCAGCATATCACAGGAGGAGGCAGACAACGATGCTCGTCTCCGATTTGCCCAATACGTGGAAGTCAGTGTCCACAGTATCGCTGTCCAGCAAATAGCTGAAAATAAAGAGCGCCTGGAAGAGAATTATAGCTACGAATCCTTAGTTTCCACCAATATGAACCTACGGGGCGTCAAAATATCTCAACGATACATGAGTGAAGATTCAAGCTATTATAGTTTAATCAACTACGGTAAAGCTGAATATCATGCATTGGTTACCCGTGAGATTCAAGTTTCTCTGGAAGCTGATATTCGTAAACAGCAACTTGGACACCAAGCCAGTGAGGCATTACGAGCAGATTCTCTGCGCCATAAACTGAAGATGGATAGTCTCGCCCTGGGTCGTAAACAGGCAGTCATCGATTCTCTGGATCGGGTGCTGCAGATGGAAGAATCCCGGCAACGACAGGAGCAGGATCGATTTAACCTGATTAAGAATCGCCATGCTGCTTTTCTTGGAATTAAACCTCACCACCAATTAATTGACGTTCCCAGTGCCGGCATACCAAACTCCTGGGTATATTTTTCTGGAAGGTGGAATCCTGACACAGGGGATATCCGACAATTAAAGGCTGGACTATCATTATGGCTATTAAACGCCGAAGCAAATATTTGGGCCAACCGATCACTCATTGATCAGGGGGATATTTCTCTCAAACTACAAGTTTTGCCTGAGAGGGGTGAAATATATCCAGTGAGTCTAGCTTTTGGGTGGACAGCCTACATAGAGGCATTTCGTTCACCTATCGATTTCAGGGAAGATCCTGTACTGGCCAATTTGATTGACATTTTTTGGAATGAATTGGGTTATTCAACTGATGCTCCAATTCATTACAGTAAGTCTACATTTTTCGTCACATCAACTGTTGGACTTCCCCAGATCAATAATCACATTTCTTTATTCCTGGATAAGCGTAGAATCTCGCTAGCAAATATATGGTATCCTTTCCCACGTAATATGGGAGATGCTATCAGCATTATTAATCAAGTAGATTTAATTCGTTCCAGAGCCTATCGTAACAGATTTGATGATGCAATTCAATGGCAAATCGGTTTAAGACTGATTGCTATTTCAGATCGTTTTACCACCATGCTTAGTTATGAAGATCATGAAGTATGGATGCTGAATTTTGAGTTTGAGCTATAGGAGCTTAAAAATCCGGGCTGAGCATCAGTGATTCGGAAGGAACCAAAGGATAAATTCCCAATCTTCGCCAGCTAGCTCGGAAGGTTGCCTCGTCTTTAGGTGTGCTATTGCCCTGCAGCTCATTACCATCATAGAATAAGACAAAGTCCATATTGATCGTATCGTATTCCCGGTCAAATTGTTTTACCATTTTGTTAGCCGGTATCATGATCCGGCCAGCCACATCTTCAGGTTTAAACTGAATTCCACCAAAGTTATCTGACGGCTCAAAAGTCTTATAGACTAATTCAGAACAAACCAGGGTTGAGTCAGTCAGAAAATCAAAATTATAATCATAAGCTCGACCGTAGTACTGGAAAGACCGGTAAATTGATTGAGCTTTTTCAAGATCTGTCAATCTGGGTCTTAGAACACCAACTCCATCGCAGCTCAATGACTTCTCCAGGGTCTGTAAAACAACTCCTGGACTAATAGCTTCCAGAACCGTGTGTCTCTGCTGAGATTCGTTGCTCAAGTTATTTTTTGCATAAACACGAGGGTAAGTTTCAGCCAGGAGTTCCTCAAATGAGCCACTACTGGTTCCCAGTGATCTAACCCATGTTTTGACTGAATCGTCATTGGCGAAGAGACTTCTGGCTACAGAATCACCGACAAAAAATGCAGCGTGGGTCCAGTAGCCTGGAATTCCGGCATTTGTAAAGTACCATTCTCGTCTTTGAAAAAAGATATCTCCAGGAATGAGCTGTTTTTGGATTTCGGCAACATCAGCTGGTGAAATCAGGTATTC
>JAUVDF010000074.1 GCA_030595455.1 Fidelibacterota bacterium
ATATAAAATCTGGGAAGCCATTACATTTGACGATGTACTCCTGGTGCCAGCCCAATCAGATGTACTGCCCCACGAAGTAAATATTTCCACTCAATTAACTAAGTCTATCAGACTCAACATCCCCCTCATGTCTGCCTCCATGGATACAGTAACAGAATCCCGGATGGCAATTGCCATGGCGCGTGTGGGTGGGATTGGAATTATTCATAAAAATTTAGATCCTGTCCAACAAGCTCTGGAAGTGGATAAAGTTAAGCGTTCACAGCATGGAGTCATCACGGATCCCTTCTCACTTACACCTGAACACACAGTAGGTGACGCTGCTGAGCTTATGGCCCAGTACCGGATTTCAGGTGTTCCTGTCGTTGTTAAAGGAAAATTCCTGGGTATTATTACAAATCGGGATATTCGCTTCGAAGAGGACTTCAGTCGGCTTATTGCAGATGCCATGACCAAAGACGGTCTGATCACTGGGGATGAATCTACCACACTGGCGGAAGCTGGTGCACTTATGAAACAGTATAAAATTGAGAAATTACCCCTGATTGACGAAGCAAATAATCTCAAAGGCTTGATCACCATAAAAGATATTGAAAAAGCAGTAGAATATCCAAATTCGGCGACAGACCCGCTCGGTCGACTGCTGGTAGGTGCTGCTGTAGGTGCCCGTTTAGAATCTCTGGAGCGGGTTGAGCAACTCACGAATGCCGGTGTTGATGTCATTGTAGTCGATACTGCCCATGGACACTCCAGTAATGTGATGAAGATTGTCAGCACCATTAAATCAAAACACCCTGATGTCCAAGTTATAGCTGGAAATGTAGCGACTGGTGAAGCAACCAAAGCTCTAATAGAAGCCGGTGCAGATGCAGTAAAAGTTGGCATTGGGCCAGGGTCTATTTGTACCACACGGATTGTTGCCGGAGTCGGTATGCCACAGATTTCAGCTATTTCGGATTGTGCAGCAGAAGCGGACAAACATGGTATCCCAATTATCGCTGATGGCGGTGTGAAATTCTCAGGTGATATCCCTAAGGCAATTGCTGCCGGTGCCTCGACCATTATGATTGGTGGTCTGCTGGCCGGGACTGATGAGAGCCCTGGAGAAAAAGAATATTATCAGGGTCGTGCTTATAAGGTCTACCGCGGAATGGGATCAATATCCGCTATGAATGCCGGTAGTGCTGATCGATATTTTCAGGAAACAACTCAGAAACTGGTTCCAGAAGGCATTGAAGGACGTGTACCTTACCGAGGTGCTACCAAAGATGTCGTATACCAACTTATTGGTGGCCTGCGAGCAGGTATGGGTTATTGCGGAACACCTGATATCCAGGCAATGCGCACCAAGACCCAGTTTGTTAAAATCAGTGGGGCTGGTTTGAAGGAAAGTCACCCCCATGATGTACAAGTAACTAAAGAAGCACCTAATTATGGGGCTGATTTCTAAATATTAACTAACCGTTCGATACAGCAGGAGATAGCATGAAAAACACCATCGTTGTGGGCGCTCAATGGGGTGATGAAGGTAAAGGGAAGCTGGTAGATGTACTGGCCGAACAAAGCGATCTAGTTGTACGTTTTAATGGTGGTGGTAATGCTGGCCATACAGTCATGCATGCTGGTGAAACCTACAAATTTCATTATATGCCATCTGGTATGCTGCATGATAAAATCTGTATTCTTGGTACCGGTGTTGTTATTAACCCGAAAGACCTGCTGGAAGAAATCGAATCATTTACCGGGAGTGGACATGCACCCAGGCTGAGAATTAGCGCCAGAGCACATGTTATTTTCCCACATCATCAGATGATTGATGCTAAGGGTGGCGGTAAGATCGGGACAACCGGTCGTGGCATTGGACCGACCTATTCCCAAAAAGCCTCTCGTATTAATCTCAGAATCCTGGATATTATCGCAGATGATGCCGAATCACGAATTAAAACGGCCCTCAGAGATGTAAAAGATATGCTCATAGCAGACCAGATATTCAGCCAGGCTGAATACCAGGAATATTGTAACTCTGTCTCGACCGAATACGCAGCCTATGGTCAGGAATTCAAACCATTTGTCACCGACACTGAAGATCTGGTTCGGGTAGCCGGCAAAAATAATGAAACGGTACTGTTTGAAGGGGCTCAAGGGACTTTACTCGACTTGAACTATGGGACTTACCCCTTTGTCACATCCAGCTCGACATTGGCAGCTGCTGCATTTGTAGGTGGTGGTGCTATTCCCGGCGTTCCTATCCGGATCCTTGGCATCACAAAAGCTTATACCACCCGTGTCGGTGAAGGTCCCTTCCCCACTGAGTTGGAAGGTGATGCAGCCACAAACCTTCGAGAAGTTGGCCATGAATACGGAGCTACAACTGGCCGTCCAAGACGGGTTGGGCACCTCGATCTATACGCTTTGAGATACGCTGTTCGCATTTCAGGTATCCAGGAATTGGCCATGACCAAAATTGACACCCTGGCACTGGTTAGCGGTGTAAAAGCTTGTGTCGGATATAAAATCAACGGTAAAGAGATTGACTACTTCCCTGCTGATGCTCCTACTTTAGAACTGGTGGAGCCGATTTATACTGATATTGAACCCGTTGCTGATCTAAGTAAGGAAGAATGGGTAAAACTGAAAGGTGCCAGTAAAGCGCAACTCCCAGAGAGTATCCGCAACTACATTAAATTCATTGAGGATTTTGTAGAAGTACCAATCACTATTCTATCGCACGGTCCGGAAAGGAATGAAACCATTGTCTTCTGATAACTTATTCAATCTTTCGCCCCTGGATGGACGCTATGCCGAGGACATTCAGGACATTCAGGAGATGTTTTCTGAAAGCCGTCTGATCAAAGAGCGAGTACATGTGGAAATGGTGTATCTCAAGGCTTTCCTGAAAGCCACTGATCGAGCTAATTGGTGGAAAGATAAGTATATGTCCATCTATACTGACCTGAATACCAAAGATTTAGAATATGTCAAAGATATTGAAAGTCACACCAAGCATGATGTCGCTGCAGTTATAGAATTTATCAAAGTCCAACTTCCTGAAAAGATACGACCCTATGTTCATTTCGGACTTACTTCTGAAGATGTAAATAACCTGGCTCATGGCCTGATGATTAAAGGTTCCAGGGATATCCTGCTTGGGCATTTAAAAGGTCTGATTGAGGAACTGGTATTTCTAGCCAAAGAAAACCGAAATCGGCATATGATCGGCCGCACCCACGGTGAGGTAGCCACACCTACCACTATGGGTAAAGAAATGGCTCTCTATGGTGTACGCTTCGCTAAAATGTATGCTGAATTAAGCGCAATGAATATTCAGGGTAAGATTTTAGGGGCTACTGGCAACCTGAATGCCTTTGTCGGTACTTATCCGAAAGTTGACTGGTTTGAAGTCACCAAAGAAGTTGTCGAAGAACTCGGTTTAGAGCACACCCTGTTCAGTTTACAAATCATGCCTGGTGACACCTACGCAGCCATGCTTGATTCTATTAAAAGGCTGAGTGGATTGATCATTGATTATGACCAGAACATCTGGACCTATTTCATGCTGGGCTACATGTTCCAGAAGGCCGATGCATCATCAATTGGGTCATCAACAATGCCCCATAAAATCAACCCCATTAAATTTGAAAATTCAGAAGGTAATGCGCAACTAGCCGAGAGCCTGCTAACCTTTTTCAGCCAGAAGTTTATGAAAACGCGGCTGCAAAGAGACCTGACTGATTCCACGGTAAAGCGTAACATTGGAACTGCCTTCGGACACACTGTCCTCTCATTGATCTATGCAACTAGAGGAACCAAGGATATTCTAATCAACAAGACCAAGCTTGAGGATGACATGGCCAACAATGGACAGTTCTTTTCCGAACTTGTTCAATTAGTTGAGCGGGATAAGGGGGCTTCCGACGGCTACGACAACCTGAAGAAGCAGACTCGCGGTAAACGTCTAACCTACGCTGAGATGGTGAGAATGATGACCAATGCGGGTATCAAAGGTGAAATGATTGAGACCTATGTCAGGGGTTTGACAGGTGAGATTTGCGACAAAGCTCTAGCAGAGATTGCCAAGCTCACTAAGTAATTAAAATTCGAAATCTACCACAACGCTCTTAGCACCTGTTGCCTGTATGGCCTGAACAACCTGCTGATGTTCCGGGTGAGCTGCATAACGCCTAAGCGCCTCTATATTTTCAAATTCTGAAATAAGTACCATATCTTTAGAACGTTCTGATTCGATAATATTGACACCTACTTCATAATATTTGATTTCAGGAATCAGATCCGGTAATTTCTCCAGTAAACGCTTCAGCCTTTGGATGTTTTCAAGCTTTCCAGATTCTGGAAAATCGAAGGCAACGATGTGTTTGATCATATTCTAACTCCCAATATCGCTTCGTAGCGTTTTTCCATCGAACTCTATTTTTTCAATATTTGTATATGATATTTTCAGTGCCTCAGCGACTGTCAAAGCTTTTGAAGTTACGGTTAGAACTCGCCCACCGCTGGTAAGAACCTTACCATCTTCAAGCTTGGTGCCGGCATGAAAGACTATTGAAGATTCAACCTGATCCAGCCCAGTTATGCTAAGACCTTTGGGATAAGCTTCTGGATATCCACCTGAAGCGAGTACCACTGTGGCGCAGGTCTGATTGTCCCATTTAACATCAATATCTGCAAGACGATCATCAATAATAGCTTCAAATACATCCAGCAGGTCAGTGTCTAAACGTGGCAGAATAACCTGAGTCTCAGGATCACCAAAGCGGACATTATATTCAAGGACTTTGGGACCAGCTTCAGTCAACATGATGCCACAGTATAGAATTCCCTTAAAAGGTCTCCCCTCTTGTCGCATTCCTGTTAACGTTGGTTCAATGATATTGGCAAGACAGAAATCTTCCAACTCCTGATCGTACAGCGGATTGGGAGAAATAGCCCCCATACCACCTGTATTCAATCCAGTATCTCCATCACCAATACGTTTATAGTCCTTGGCTGACACCATGGGAACGATTGTCTCTGAATCAACAAAGCAGAGCATGGAAAGTTCAGGACCGGTGAGGAACTCTTCAATAATAATCTCACTCCCGGCATCCCCAAAAACTCTATCTTCCATAATTTCCCGGATACCTTGTTCCGCATCTTCAGGATTGGAGATAATGAGAACACCCTTACCAGCAGCTAATCCATCCGCTTTTATGACAATCGGGTAAGTTGTGTTGGTATTTAGATATTCTCGAGCGTCTGCTGCATCTGTAAAGCGTTGGTATTCGGCAGTCGGGATGTTGTATTTAGCCAACAGTTCCTTGGTAAAGACCTTACTACCTTCCAGAATTGCCGCTTTTGCATTAGGTCCAAATATTCTTAATCCGGCTGTTTCAAATGTATCGACAATGCCTTCAACAAGGGGTACTTCCGGACCTACAACTGTAAGTCCAATCTCATTTTGTTTAGCAAAGTTTAAGAGACCGGCGATGTCACCATCAGAGAGAGAAACGTTTTCTGCAATTTGAGCTGTACCGGCATTCCCCGGTGCGCAAAAGATTTTATCAATTTTAGAGCTTTGGGCTAGTTTCCAGACCAGGGCATGTTCTCGCCCACCACCACCGACAACTAAGACCTTCATCGTTCCCCCTTTTCTGGTTTATTATCCCATTTTTTTGTAATAGAAGGAGCGAGAGAACCCTGTATATATCTTACCATTTTGCTCCATATGTGGATAGATAAAATAGTTGAGGGGATCACTCTCATGCCCTTCACCAAGCTCAAGATCTCGACCAATAGTAAACTGGATACGATCTGGAGGTTGAGTGCCGAAAAGCAGCTCTTGTTTGCTCAAGTCTTTTCTGGCTTCAGAGGCATCTATAGGAAACCAACCGGTTTC
>JAUVDF010000123.1 GCA_030595455.1 Fidelibacterota bacterium
GTTAATTCAGTATCGCTATCCTTCACAATCTGACGAATTTTAGTATAAACCTCTGAGCGGGCATAGCCCAGAGCTTCCAAAGCCAGGATAGCCTCATCTTCAATACTGCTAGTCCCCAGATTTGCAGTAAGGTCACCAGGTTCCGATACACCGAGCCCCTTTTCAATCTTGGGCTTGAGTTCGAGAATGATGCGTTTGGCCGTTGTAGGGCCAATTCCAGGCGTTTTAGCAATAGTTTTGGCATCCTCTGCCATAATCCAGTTACTAATATCAGCCGGAGAGCCACCTGATAGAATTGCCATGGCGGCTTTTGGACCAATTTTGGAGATTGCTATCAACCTAAAAAAGAATTCCCGTTCGGCTTTCTGAGCAAAGCCATATAAATCAAAAATATCCTCTCGCACATGCAAATGAGTATTAACCGTTACTGGTTCACCCTGGGCTGGTAATAGTTCATAGGTGCTATAAGAGATTTTAAGACGATAACCTACACCGCCAGTTTCCACTACAATATGGTCGGGCTGCTTGGTAATCAGTTTGCCAGAAATAAATTCGTACATTAGGACCCCAGGTTTTTGAGTTTATAATTTAACCCATGACAGATAGCAATGGCTAAAGCATCGGAGGCATCCAAGGTTACCGGATCCTCCTTTAGTTTGAGCAGGCGTTTTACCATGTATAGAACTTGCTGTTTATCCGCAGCTCCATTGCCTGTGACTGCTGATTTGATTTTACGAGCAGCATATTCACTAACCTCAAGACCAGCATGTTGTCCTGCTACCATGGCAACACCGCGAACATGCCCCATTAATAGGGCTGTCTTGGCATTCTTACCGTAAAATGCCTCTTCAATTGAGAGAACATCTGGTTCGAAAGCCTTGAGGGCTTCGGTGATTCCTGCATATAAATGAGCGAGTTTATCAGTTAATGAGTCGTTCGCATTGGTTTTGACCACACCTGAGTATACCGGTTTAAACCGATTCCCATCATAATCAACAACCCCGATTCCGAGAATTCTTAAGCCTGGATCTATGCCAATAATCCGCAGATTTTACTCCAAACCTGCTAACATCTCATCCGTAAAATCTACACTGGCAGAAAGCTTCTGCATATCATCATAGTCATCAAGTATTTCCATGAGCGTTACAACTTTGGGGAGATCCTCAGCACTGACTTCAGTAAAGTTATTGGGGATATGCTGCAACTGAGCAACTTCAATAGTGTAACCCGCCTCAATCACTGCTTCATTGACGGTATTGAGGTCAGTAGGAGCAGTTAATATCTCAAAGTATTCACCTTCATTGCTCATATCCTCGGCACCGCCTTCCAGGGCAGTCATCATGAGCTCATCCTCATCAACTCCCTCGGCCGGAATCTGGATCACACCCTTGGTATCAAACATCCAGGCCACCGCACCGGCATTGGCCAGATTGCCTCCATGTTTGCTAAGCAGGTGTCTAAGCTCAGAAACTGTGCGGTTGCGATTATCGGTTGCCACCTCCATCATCAAAGCGACACCGCCTGGGGCATAGCCTTCGTAGACGATTTCCTCGATAATGACACCCTCTAGTTCCCCGGTCCCCTTTTTTATCGCACGCTCTACATTGGCCATGGGCATATTCGCTGCGCGAGCAGTTGCCATGGCAGTCCGCAAGCGGGGATTAGCAGATTCATCTCCACCACCGGACCGTGCGGCTATGGTTAACTCTTTAGCGACTCGGGTAAATATTTTGCCGCGTGCTGCATCAACAACGGCCTTTTTCCTCTTAATAGTTGACCATTTACTGTGACCGGACATAATGCTCCCAATCTATTTTTCTTTAAGTGGTGTATTCTCTGTCCTGATGACCCAAGCTCGTCGATATCCCTTTTGAATTGCATGTTGCTGCAAGTTCTGAGCATCTTCTCGATTACTCATATTTCCAATACGGATTTTATAATAGGGACTATCAAAGTGAATTAATATCTCATCCTCAAAGGCGAGGGCTGCCCGTTCTTCAAAAGCGATCGCTTCCTCATAATCTCTGGTACTACCCAGTTGTACTCTAAACACAAAGTTTGAGTATTCGTTCAGAACCACAGGTCCATCCTGAGCCCCAGCACCGTCGTAATACTCTTTCAATGACTTGATTTTCTCAATCCGAACTTTTGATTCCGCCCAATCGTGCAAAGATGTAGGATCAAATGATTCATCCAGCTTAACACCCTCCTGCCCCAAGATTACCAGGGGAAGAATAAGACTAATATATACCAACTGCTTCATGTAAAACCCATCCTGTTTTTCCATCAGGCAATCTAATTTCATACCAGGTATCTGTAGCATCTAATATTTCAGCTCCAGTTCCTGCGTGAATCACGAATAGTGTACTTGAACCAGGTACAGGAGCACTTGATATATTGGCTTCTGATACAAGCAGAATAGCATGCTTATTTTTCCCGGAGATGCTCCGATCTACCAGCCAACCAGCTGTTAGCAAAAATAAAACACCAACTATAGTGACGCCGAGTAGCAGCCTTTTCGCAAATGGACTATCCCTGTATATGCGATATAGGACAATGCCGATGATCAATAATATGAAGAAGACTGTTTCCCAATTCTTTAGCTCAGCGTAGGATAATATTAGCCTCGCTTTTGAAAACCAGGCTACCAATGGCATCGGTTTTGGCAACTCAAGGTGGTCTTTCAAAAATAATTTACTGTACTCCAGGTTATGGAGAATATCCTGATCCCTGGGATTTAATTGTCTGGCTTTCTCAAAATGCAATATAGCCTTACCATAGACCTGCTGATTAAAATAGGCACACCCCAGATTGTAATGGAGTGTCGGTGAGTTTCCATCGGCTGTGAGAATTTTCTCATACTCTTCTATCGCTTTTGTAAAATGACCTTGTTCGTAATATTTATTTCCAGATTTCATGAGACCATCAAAATCCACAGCATTAACCGTGCTTAAACCCATAAAAAAACTAAGCACAATGATCAGCGACCGGCTCATAGTTCTTTTCCCAAGTTTTGTAGCAGTTTCCCGGTTAGTTCGACCCATTCGCTGGCAGATCTTTGGACAGCTCCCGGAGCAAAACGATCCATGTTCAGACCTTCCAGAAAATGGCGTGTTTCAGCGACGACTTCTCCAGGAATATCTTTTTGTCTGAGCATGGAGACTAGTTCAGTTGTATCGATGGCATTCTCTGCAGCATTCAAACGAGCACCGATAAAACTAACAATGCACTGATGTAGCAGGCTGCGTAGCTCAGGAGAATCTTCAGCCATACCCTGGGCTTGCTTAAGTCTATTTCGGGCCACTCGCATAGCCTCAGCACTACGGCGTAAACCGGCGTTACCATCATACTGATGCAAGCGGTACTCATAACCAAAGATGCCTAGAACTGTCAGGATTCCCAAAACATGTATAAACCAATAGCTCGCTGGTAAAGCTGATGCGCTCTTGCGGGTAAAATGTCCATCATAAGCCTTAATGTATCTGATGTCATCCTGCATGAGTTCAACTTCTGCTCTGCTGTACCCAGATGTAACTAAAGCCTGGTTGCCTTCAGCATCATAGACCATCATCCTGATTGGTCCAGTGCTTATGGTAACATATCTTTTGGTAGTGAGGTCAAAATAGGCAATCTTAATGGGTTTGATCTCTAATTTACCAGCCACTCTTGGCACCAACAGATAAGTCGACTTTTTATTCCCCTGGTGTCTCATCCCTTTGATAGCAATAGACTCAGATCGTTCAGGTTTAAAGATGTCAACGCCCTCGGGGAGTTTAGGCTCAGGGAGGTTTATAGATTTAAAATTTCCAATACCAGCTAGCGTAATACTTAAACCAACTGCATCGTTAGCAAAAACAGCATTTGTATCCAGACTGGCTTTAATTTGAAACCTGCCAACGGCCCCGATAAAATTAGCTGGACGTGGTTCCGGGAGGTTTTTAACCCTTATTTTTACTTCATTTGATAAGAATTTTTTGGTGGCTTTACGGGTTCCGCTAAAAAACGGGTCATTAAAAAATGGATCATTGAACATTCTACGGCTACGCTGGTTTGACTTGACCTCGATTTCCAGCTCAGTACTGAGTGGATCAATCAGTAGTGCTCCGGCACGTGTGGGATAATATAGGACTGTTTTAAGCACGGCGGTATTATAGCGAACACCATCGACAACTTCTGATACTAGCCGGGGCTGCGAGCTTTTCGGTATTTCTTCAGCCCAAAAACCGACAGCATCTGGCAGCTTATCAACCTGGTAATTGTAGACACCCACTTTAGTGTATAATTTGTATTGGACGCTAAGCGGTTCACCAACATAAATGTTAGTTTTTGAAGGGATGGCACTTATAAATACGGGCGGGTTGGTTTGACCCGATTTTGTAGAAGCTGGTTTATGGCCAATAATTTCGAAATGCAGTGCTTTAGTGTAAAAACTACTTCC
>JAUVDF010000112.1 GCA_030595455.1 Fidelibacterota bacterium
CGATTTAAATTGTGATAGCCCCCGACCATGTCAAAAACTGAGCCTTCAGCCATTTGGTCCGCTTTGGGAAGCGAAATAGCAAAGCCGTTGTCTTCTATGTGAAACAACACCGGCAATTTTTCCCTGCTCGCCCAGTTTAACGCTTCGTGAAATTCGCCCTGGCTGGTAGTTCCTTCCCCAGAGGAGACATAGACAATTGCATTATTACCGGCAGCCTTGGCTGCCATGGCCGTCCCAACGGCCTGCAGGTACTGAGTGCCTGTTGGACTTGACTGGGAAACAATATTCAGTTCTTTGTTGCCATAGTGCTGGGGCATTTGACGCCCGCCGGAACTGATATCATCCCGCCTGGCTAAAAAGCTCAGAAAAAGATCATCTACACTGACACCCAAACCCAAGACCATAGCCTGGTCTCGATAATAAGGATAAGCCCAGTCAAACCCTGGTTTCAAATTCATAGCACAAGCCAATTGGGCTCCCTCATGACCAGCAGCACCAATATGAAAGAATGATTTTCCCTGTCGTAACAGGGTTAACATTTTCTCATCCATGCGGCGTGAGGTTGCCATTAACCTGAAGATGCTAAGCAGGTGTTCTTTTTTATATCCCTTAAAGCTTGTTGGCACGCAAATTCTCCATCATCCGTCAATTGTCTTTTCAAACCCAAAGACTGATTCAAACGCTTGTATTAAATGCGGAATCACTTCTTCAGGACTAATTTCTCTATTCAATAACTCCTGCATACTCACGACACCCTTGCCTTCGATACCACAAGGTATCATACCGCGAAAATATGACATATCTGGTCTCACATTCAAGGCAAAACCGTGCATACTTACCCAACGCGATAGACGCACACCCATGGCGCTAATCTTATTATTGCCGATCCAAACGCCTGTCAATCCTGGTGTACGGTCGCTCTCAATTTCAAAATCACCCAGCGTTTGAATGATGACCTGCTCCAGGTTTCGCATATACCAACTCACACTTTTCTGGTGGTTTTCCAGATTGATGATCGGATAGCCAACTATCTGTCCCGGTCCATGCCAGGTGATGTCACCCCCCCGATCACTTTGGATTACCTCAGCGTCACCGGCATCAAGTAAATTTGCATCTCCAGCACTCTTTCCCAGGGTGTAAACAGGCGGATGTTCTAAAAGAATCAGGGTGTCATGTATTTCACCAGCAAGACGTTTTGCGTGCATTTCACGCTGAAAATCCCAGGCCTCATTATAGGGCACCAAGCCCTTTTTAATAACTTGCAGAACAGCCATTAGTTTTCACCAAAACCAACTATTCCCAGTAGACTGGGAATCATGAAGATTACCATATATTGGGGTTCTTCGACTATTATTAGCGACATATTGTAGGGTTTCCCATATTCCTGGGACGGCCTTTTCGGTAGATTTTCTACCTGACCTAAAGATGAATTCCACGATCTAGCGCCAACCCGGATGCCTCCATTATCATTTCTGAAAGGGTTGGATGAGCATGTATTGTTTCCAAAATTATTTCGTGGGTAGCTTCCAGAGATCTGGCGATACCAATTTCGGCGATTAACTCTGTTGCTTCAGCGCCAATAATATGAGCTCCCAGCAGTTCACCATATTTAGCATCAAAAATCAGTTTTGTAAAGCCATCGGTTTCACCAGCGGCCATAGCTTTGCCTGAGCCACGGTAGGGGAATTTACCGATTTTTATTTCATAGCCAGCAGCTCTCGCTGCTTTTTCGGTCATGCCAATTGAAGCGACCTGTGGCGTACAGTAAGTACAGCCTGGTATATTATTATATTGCATAGGCTTGACATCCAGCCCGGCTAAATGCTCAATAGCGGTGATGCCTTCATGAGAGGCAACATGCGCTAACCATGGTGGTCCTGCGATATCACCAATGGCATATATACCAGGAACACTGGTTTCCATGTATGGGTTGGTTTTTATCCAGCCCTTTTCAAGCAAAACGCCCGCTTCCTCAAGTCCCAGATCTTCCGTATTACCCTGGACTCCAATTGCGACCAATACCTTGTCGGCGATCAACTCCTCGGTTTTGCCTGATTTATCTTTTACCTGTACAATCGCTTGCCCATTACTAAGCGAAATATGTTCAACCAGGCTCTCGGTCTGAGCCTTAATTCTCTTACGCTTGAATAGCTTTTGAAGCTCCGCAGAGACTTCTTCATCCTCGAGGGGTAATAACTGTGGTAACATTTCAACAATTGTCACTTGTGAGCCCATGGCGGCGTAGAAATCGGCAAATTCAACACCGATAGCTCCCGCTCCAACAACGACAAGTTTGTCAGGGACAGAATCGAAGCTCATGGCCTCTTTGGATGAAACAACGACCTTGCTATCAAAAGGAACATTTGGCAGCGGTCTAGGGCGTGCTCCGGTTGCTATAATTATGTTTTCAGCATTGATCGTGGCTTGATTGTCGATTTGAATCTGTTTGTCGGCTAGTAATTTTGCATTGCCTGCGATGACATCAACCCCATTTTTCTTCATCAGGAAGTCAACACCCTTTGAAAGAGACCCGGCGATCTGTCTTGAGCGACCGATAACAGCGGGAAAGTCCACCTCAACAGAACCAACACCGACACCATACTTTTTAGCTTTTTGAGCAGATCTAAGCACTTCTGCACTTTTCAATAATGCTTTCGTGGGAATACAGCCCCAGTTTAGGCAGATACCGCCAAGATCAGCACGCTCAATAACCACAACCTGCTTGCCAAGCTGGGCTGCCCTAATAGCCGCAACATACCCACCAGGACCACCCCCTATAATCGCTACCTCATACTGTGCTGTGGTCATTTTGAATTCCTATTCTTACTTTGCGAAGGTTTATCATGCCAAGCGAGGATTTGAATCCTCACCTGTAGTGCCTTTTAAATAATTTCTTAATGTTTCCAGCTTTTCCAGTGTACCAATATCAATCCAGTATGATTGATCCATCTCAAAGGCGGCAATCCTTGCTCCAGCTTGCGCAGCCTTCAAGTAGACCGGAATTGTTGAAAAGGCTAAGTCCTGGTTATCCATAAAATCAAAGACTTGTGGCGATAAGACCTGAACGCCATTAAAAGCTCGCGTTTTGTAGATCTCCTCGCCCCATGAAACCACTTCACCCGTTTTTTTATTCTCCCAGCCACAGAGCAATGATTGGTCATTAAACCTTAAATAGCGGGCTGTTTCTCTACCGGAGACTGCCAGGGTGGCCAGATTCTGACGCTCCCGGTGTGCACGAACCATCCCTTTCAGGTCCATATCTGTGTAGATGTCACTATTACAAACCACAAAGGCTTTTTCGTCTTGAAAATACTGTTTTGCTTTAAGCAGGCCTCCGCCGGTTTCCAGGAGCTCCAGCTCTTCAGAAATAGCAAGCTCTATCCCAAAATCTTTTTTGCTGATGAAATCAATGATTTGTTGTCCAAGATGATGAACATTAACCACAATAGAGTCAACACCGGCTGCTTTTAGAAAATTAATGTTGTGCTCCAGCAGGGTGGTGTTGCCCGCTGTTACCAGACATTTAGGGGTGTTGTTGGTTAGGGGTTGAAGTCGCGTGCCCTTTCCGGCAGCAAAGAGCATGGCCTTCATTTTGTGAAAATCCTCTTCACTACAGCTTACCTCTCCAATTCACGATGATGTAAAACCACATCCACATCGTGGGTTTCTCTCAAGTGGTCAGCCAGACGATTTGCTGAATGCACGGATCGGTGTTGCCCGCCAGTACAGCCAAAACTGATCATCAGGTCAGTAAAATTTTGTTCTTCATAGCTGGTGACAGCGGCATCAACCATAGAATACATCCTGCGCAGCCAGCGATCCATGTCTGGTTTATCGGAAAACCAATCCACAACTTTCTGGTCATTTGCAGTCAGTTGTTTATAAGCAATCTCCCGACCTGGGTTGGGTAAGAAGCGACAATCGAAAACAAATCCGCCTCCGTGTCCACGGTCATCCACTGGAACGCCATTTTTATAAGAAAAGCTAAGAATTCTAATTTTCAGTCGCAGGTTTGCTTTCCCAAACTCCCTGAGGGCAGAAGACCGGATTAGCTGTTGAAACACATCTGTCATCACCGGAATTTCAATGGGTAGGTCTATTTTGCGAACGAGGTATTCAAGATTTCTGATTGCATAGGGGATGCTTTGCAGAAAATGGGTTTTACGTTCATAGAATCCGCGATAACCATAGGCACCCATGGCCTGCATGAGACGAATATACACAAAGGCATAGTAGTGCTTGGTAAAAGCTTCTCGATCTATGGTCGTGAGTTTCTCAGCAGCAGCCAAATAGTGTTCTAACAGGTGTTCGCGAACCTCGAACGGCAAGTCGGCCTTGGCATCAAACAAAAGCGAGGCAATATCATATTGCAGGGCACCTCGACGCCCTCCCTGATAGTCAATAAACCATGGTTTCCCGTCTTTGAGCATAACATTACGTGATTGAAAATCTCGATAAAGAAAATACTGACTGTCCGCCTCTAAGAGAAAATCTGTAAATGTTCTAAAGTCAGCTTCTAGCTGCTGTTCGTTAAAGCGAATATGAGCCAGCTTTAAAAAGTAATATTTAAAGTAGTTCAGGTCCCACATCATGGATTGTCTATCAAAACTATGGTGGGGATAAGATTTTGTGTAATCCAGACCTTCACCACCTTTGATTTGAAACTCAGGCAGCAGTTCAACGACTTGTTCATAGGTCTTGAGTAGCTCGGCAGGGAACTCCTTTTGCCCCTCACGCACCTTCAG
>JAUVDF010000193.1 GCA_030595455.1 Fidelibacterota bacterium
AGGGGTATTGTTGCTATACCTGAGATCATGATTCCATTAACTGGAACTCTGACTGAAATGAAAATGCAGGAAGATATTGTTCGTGATACAATCAAAACCTTGTTTGCTGAAACAGGTGATTCAATTGATCACTTGGTTGGCACCATGATTGAAATTCCACGTGCAGCACTAACAGCTGATAAGATTGCAACCAGTGCTGAATTCTTTTCATTTGGTACCAATGATTTGACCCAGATGACCTTTGGTTATTCCCGTGATGATGCTGGGAAATTCCTTCCGGTTTATCTTGAGAAAGGTATCCTGAAAAATGATCCCTTTGAAGTCCTTGACCAGGAGGGTGTTGGTCAGCTAGTTGAGATGGCTTGTAAACTGGGAAAAGAAACTCGTCCTGATATCAAGTTGGGGATTTGTGGTGAGCATGGTGGTGAGCCAAGTTCTGTAGAATTCTGTCACCGGGTTGGTCTGGATTACGTGAGTTGTTCTCCATTCCGGGTACCGATTGCCAGATTAGCAGCAGCTCAGGCAGTTATTCGCGAAAGCTAATCAGTCTTAGTTGATTGCTCATAAAATTGCCCTCTCAGGATTAAAACTGAGGGGGCTTTTTTTTATGCTATGATTTCGCGAAAGCCCAAGTAATTAATGATAGTTTGAAATAGCTTGAACAGGATTACTTTAGTACAAACATAGAGATTTTACAGGTAATCATATATGATTCAGCAAGAAAAACCAACGTTTGACTCCCTTAAACAGTGGAAAATATTTGAACATGTTCCCGATGTTGAATTAAAGCATATCTATAAAAAATTAGAGTCACGTCATTATGATCATGAAGAGACCATCATTCATGAGCAGACCCTGGGTGATCATATCTTCATTTTAACTTCCGGTAAAGTGCGGATTGAGAAGAATATTGGTGAGGATCGATCAGAAATAATTGGCTATTACGATGCGGTTGGTGGTCTTTTTGGAGAGATGGCTCTGCTGGAAGATAAACCCCGTAGTGCTGGTATGGTGGCAGACTCAGATTGTACCGTTCTGACTGTCTCAAAAGAGGATTTTCTTGAGTTGGTTCAGTCCATACCCCTCTTTACGCTGGCTGTGGCGAAAAATATTTCCCAATTCCTGAGGGAAACTGATGAACGTCTGATCAATGAATTAAAAGATGAGAACGACGAACTCCGCCAAACGAATTATATTCTTCAAGAAACCCAGGAAGCAGAGATTACGAAAGAACGTCTGGCACTAATCGGTCGCATGGCTTCCACTATTCTTCATGATATGAAAAATCCCATGTCCACAATCGGTGGCTATGCCCAGCTCATTAAAATGAAAAAGCACAGCCAGGATCAATTAGGGGATTATGCTGATATTATTAGTAAACAGGTAATCCAGTTTACTAAAATGGCCCAGGATCTGTTGGCTTTTGCCCAAGGGGGCGAGCAAATGCAGTTGAAACCAGTCCAGGCTGTAGAGTACATCGAAGAATGTTGTGATTCCCTGGAGCTAAAATTTAGCCAGCGTAAGATCTCGCTTGAAAGAGCCCTTGATTTTCAAGGTGAAGTTCGAATTGATACAGGTCGATTCTATAGAGTTTTAGAAAACATTGCTGTAAATGCCCTGGATGTATTAAACGATGATAGTCATTTTATAGTTCGAACTGAAAAAGTGGAGACCGGGATCAGGATTACCTTGGAAGATGATGGTCCGGGTATGCTTGATGAGGTAAAAGAAAATGCCTTTAAGGAATTCTACACTTTTGGTAAACGTAAAGGGACCGGCTTAGGGCTCGCTATCGTAAAACGGATTGTCGATGAACATGATGGCGTCGTTAGTATAGAAAGCGAGTTAGGTGTAGGCACAAAATTTATTATCGATTTACCAGCAGTTGGCCACGATCTGCTACCAAAGTCCAAACATCAAATTCCAATTCCCTTCGAGAAAAGCTAGGTAGAGCAGACCCCTTCGATATTACTCTGGCCGAGGACGGGTAAACACCCAGTTTGAATCACTGGATTCTGAATTCGAATACTTATAATCAGCTAAATCAAAAGCTTTGATTGCCTCTGGATCAGAGAGCTGGTTTTGGATAATATAGTCAGCCATCATGCCTCTGGCCCACTTGGCAAATATGGCGATTACCCGAGCTTTACCCTGATCAATTTCTTTAAAATCAATGGTGATGACCGGAGCCTTAATCATTTTAAAGTTTACAACCTTCGAATACTCTTTAGAAGCCAGGTTGATGAGGGCTGGCGAGGAATCCAGACGCAAGTCTTGGTTGAGTGCCGTGGTGATTTTATCACCCCAAAACTGGTATAGGTCTTTCCCTTGACTTGTCTTCAGGCGGGTTTTCATCTCTAGACGATAAGCCTGGATTAGATCAAGTGGACGTAGATAGCCATACAAGCCCGATAAAATACGCAGATTACTTTGGGCGAAAGTTAGAGTCTCCGGATCATAGGTGTTCATTCGCATGTGACGAAATACATCGCCAGTAAAAGCAAAAAGGGCCTGCTTGGCATTTCCAAGATTAAAGGGCAGGTTAAAATCCTGGTAACGTCCATGATTAAGCTCTGCAATCTTCTCGCTCACTGACATAAGTTCCATGAGTTCGATTTGATCAAACTGCTTTAGCATCTTTATAAGTTGACTACTATGACTGAGCAGGTCTGGCATGGTGAATGTCTCTGTGGGAGCCAAATCTTTAAAATTTACGCTCTTGGCGGGGGAGAGTATGGTAATCATTATAGACCCTGTTTATTTATATATTTAATACTTATCTTTATATCCTATCGTGTTGAAAATACTTTTTTCCACCGCTAAAGGTGAATATAATGCGATTATTATCAAACTGGAATATTGAGCGTAACAAAAATTATTTGAAACCTTTCCAGTGAACCAGCATAGAAGGGGATGTAAAAAATGGAGAAATCAGAATGAAAAAATATACGTACCT
>JAUVDF010000197.1 GCA_030595455.1 Fidelibacterota bacterium
ATGGTGAACGGGCTATAAGTACTTTCACGAACTTATAGTAAGCCTCGATCATGGCCTGGCGCTTAAACATGCTTATCTCCCACGATTAACTTTAGCCATCGTAATATTCATTTCCCAGATGGGTAATCAGCTCTTCGCCCATCATCCAGCGTAGCGTGTTTTTCAGTTTTGTAAGCTGGATAAAGATGTCATGCTCTGGATATAGCTCAGTTGGAACCATGGGGGATTTAAAGTAGAATGACAACCATTCCTGGATACCCTTCATTTCATGCCTGAGCGCTAGATCTGCGAACAGGACGAGATCTAGAACGATGGGAGCAGCCAAAATTGAGTCACGGCAGAGAAAATCAACCTTGATCTGCATCTTGTAGCCCATCCAGCCAAAAATATCAATATTATCCCAACCTTCTTTAGCATCGCCCCTGGGCGGATAGTAATTAATGCGAACTTTGTGATATAGGTCCTTATAGAGCTCCGGATACATATCAGGTTGAAGGATATAATCCAGTGCACCTTTTTTTGAGACTTCTTTGGTTTTGAAAGAGCTGGGGTCATCTAAAACTTCACCATCTCGATTGCCAAGAATATTAGTGGAAAACCAGCCTTCAACACCGAGCATTCTGGATTTTAATCCAGGCGCTAGAATTGTTTTTATTAAGGTTTGACCTGTTTTGAAATCCTTACCGGCAACGGGTAGGCCGGTTTGCTTCGCAAGTTCAATAATTGCCGGAATGTCAACAGTCAAATTTGGGGCACCATTGAAGAAGGGGACTCCACTTTTCAAAGCGGCATAGGCATAGATCATGCTGGGAGCAATACGGGAATCATTATTAACTAAACCCTGCTCAAATTTTTCCAGGGAGCTGTGAACGTCAGACGCTTCGATGTAAATCTCTGTACTGGCACACCAGATCATGACCTCCCGAGTTGTCTTATTTGTCTTTCTGAATGATTTAATGTCATCCATGAGCATTTCAGCGAGGGCCATCTTATTCTCAGCAGCTTTTTTATGAGGACCATCCAGGTTTTTTACATAATCCTGATCAAAGACTGCTTTCATTGGTTTAACTTTTTCTAAGGCGACCCGAGCCTGTTCCAAATCCTGAGGAGAGAGCACCTGGGCTTTAGAAGCTGCACGAAAAGCATCGTCCTGAAAGATATCCCAGGCACCGAATACCAAGTCTTTCAATTCTGCCAAGTGTGCAAACTCTTTAATTTTGGGACTGCGATTTTCTGTCCGTTTACCTAAACGGATTGTTCCCATCTGAGTCAGACTGCCAATCGGGGCTGACTGTCCATTTATGATGGCATCAACTCCGGCAATAAGGGTTGTTGATACTGCTCCTAAACCGGGAATCAATACGCCCAGTTTCCCCTTTGGTGCTTTAAAATTCAAGACAAACTCCTCTTTAATATATAAACAAAATCAATAAAAAATTATGACGCAAAATGTAACCTGCTTCGTAAGTATTTCAAGCTGTGGATTCGTACTCGTAATCAATGAATTCTCCCTGAAACTCAGTAAACGCTCCATTGCACTAGTTCTAACTACAACTATATTTTCTGACTACAATACCAGATGGGGAAACAACACGGGAGACTGTCGATGCAACGACAAACTACATTCATTATCAGTGTCATCATGCTTATATTTTTTAATGCCTGTAGTTCTCAAAAAGTGGGTATCTATGATGATTTAAATAAGAGTAAAATGGAGAAATCATTTGATGCATACCTGGGGACACCCTACCGATGGGGTGGTACTGAACCGGGCAGAGGGGTCGACTGCTCAGGTTTTACTTCCGGAGTTTACCGGGATCAGGGGATCATAATACCACGTACTTCGCGGATGCAGTACACGGTGGGTGATGAAGTTGCCCGCGATGACATTCAATACGGTGATTTACTATTCTTTGACACGCTGGGGAAAGGGATTAGCCACGTAGGTGTATCTACTGGAAATAATAATATGGTGCACGCTAGTTCAACTTCTGGAGTCGTGAAAGTTCCAGTAAGTACTGATTATTGGAAAAAACGCTATATTGGTGCACGCCGGTTGACTGGATCAGACCTCAGGTCTGGAGAAATCAGCGGTGAGTTACATCTGCTGCCTAAAGCTTACCCGCTACGTATTCGCCGTCTTGTCGATGTCCCTACAGCTGACATTATCGAAAATCGTTTTGTTGGTCTAGATATCCAGAATGATGCTGAAGGCAATTTACGAGTGAACAGCTCCATCAGTATCTGGAACCATTGGGAGTGGGGTCTGGAGTTTCAGATTAATCAATTCCTCGGTCATGACCTTGATGCCTTTGGTTTTGAATTGCCTTTTGTGAGTACCAAATTTCGCCTCTGGGAACAGAAAGGTAAGATTATCCCCTCATTGGCTATTGGTGCTGAGAGTATCAGCCGCAATTGGACAGTCACTACTGAGACAGACTCTTCAACACTTATCGAGAAGCAGTGGAGCCCACCCCACAATGCCTTTGTTGTTTCTACATTTAAATATGACCGCCTTGACGCATTGCATCTGGGTCGCGGACGGATGAGTGCCGGTATGGCTGTTACGGACTTGTTTGCTTATCATGACACCAGTGCTACCTATGATGGCATTTATGATGCCTTTCTATTTTTTGGTGTTGAACAGCAACTTACCAGACGGATCATGGCTACTATGGAGTTTGATCATATGCTTTTGAAAAATGTAGGAATTACCTGGAATATGGGATTTCAATTTGCTCTGAATAATACATCCAGTATTGCTTACACCTGGCGGAATATTGGAGCCCAGGAACGCTCACGAGAGCGGGCCATGCAGTTTAGCTATATACTCGAATATTAGATAGGAGATAGAGAATGCCCTTTCGCTGGAGACCTGATGGAACCTATATCAAGAACTTGTCTCA
>JAUVDF010000181.1 GCA_030595455.1 Fidelibacterota bacterium
TTTGACTCAAAATATCTTTTACCTCAGGATATCCGAATCACAGCCTATGCTGGTTACTTAACCGAGCAAGCTTTGCCTTTTTATGGTTTTAATGGTTATGAAGCTGGATACACACCTGGTTTTGAGAATTCTGATTCTTCAAATTATAGAACCCGCATGTATTATCGTCATGAACGTAACACATTACGCCTGACCGCCGATTTTCAGAAGAGTGTATTGAGTGAAAACCTGCGAGCTATCGTCGGTTTTGGATATATTGATACTCAAGTGGATACAGTCGATGAAGACGGGTTAAATGAAGGAAAAACAGAAGACTTGCTACCCCTGGGTGAGCCCACACTTTATGATTATTATGTTGCCTCGCCATATATGAGTGCTGATGAAGCCAAGGGTGGTTTGACAAACTATATTAAGCTGGGACTCGTTTATGATACACGTGATAACGAACCCAATCCCATGAGTGGCATCTGGACCGAAGCTCTATTTACAACCTATCCCAGTTTTATGGGCAGTGATTTTAGTTTTTCAACACTCACAGCAACTCACAGGCAGTACTTCACTCTAATTGAAAATGATCTCTCCTTTGCTTACCGGGTTGGATATCAACAGAACTTTGGCGATGTCCCCTTCTTTATGCTGCCTTGGTATCAGAGTAGCTATAAAATGACTGAAGGCCTAGGGGGCTCAAAATCCCTACGCGGAATTCTAAAAAACCGGATTGTGGGTAATTCAATCGTATTGGCTAATCTTGAAGCCCGTTGGAAATTTTTCAGAACTACTCTCGGAGGACAGAATCTCTATCTTGCCCTGAACGGGTTTGCAGACTTTGGCCAAGTCCTGGATAAATATGGCAGTGGGTCATTAGGTCCAATGCCACCATCGGGCGGCACATTGGTAGTGGCCAGCGAGGAATCACTCCATTTATCATACGGAGGTGGTTTGAGAATTGTCTTGAATGAGAATTTCATTGTAGCTGTTGATTATGGAATGGCTGCTGATGCACAAGATGGTAATTCAGGACTGTATATCGGACTGGGCTACTTGTACTAGATTTATTTAAACAGACTTGATCAAAAAGGGCGTAGTAGCGATACTGCGTCCTTTTTTTATTTAATTCTAATTTATTACAGGTTAATCCACTTGTTGGTCTCGCTGAGGCTCTCGAAGCGTAACTCTATTGTCCAGACAACGAAAGATACTATTATAAACTTCTCCCTTGCTACCAGAACAGCAAGCCAGTACTTTAAAACAACCCCAATCACAAATGGAGAAATAATGAAAACAGGAGTTGTTTACATCTTGCTGTGTTCAGATAAATCTTTGTACACGGGAATTACTAGTAATCTAGAGTTAAGGCTTTTTCAGCATCACGAGGGCTTACTAGGAGGGTACACAAAATCACGTAGACCAGTTACACTTGTGTGGGATTCTGATGAAATGGATATCCAGGATGCTATCTTACTTGAAAAGCAAATTAAAGGTTGGAGTAGGGCTAAAAAGGATGCTTTCATTGCTGGTGATATTTTGGAGTTGGTGAATCTTTCGATGGCGTATAGGGATAAAACATGATTTTGCAGGATGTCATCCTTCGAGAGCCTCAGGAAGACGATCTCTTTGATCCGATGTGTCACACTTGCCTCTCGATGTTACTGGGTACCCATCAAAAAAACTACCGATTCCATTTTGCAAATCGTTTGTGTTTGTTACTTTACAAACGTTAATCAAGACCTTTTTGAACACATTTATTGATCTACAGTTGGGCAATTTGCCCAAACACGTTCTTTGGCTAGGAAGTCATTTCATAAATTAAATATGGGAGTTTAGCATGATCAAATTCAGCAAACAACAGCTCAGAATTCCACAGATGAGCAAACCTGTTTATCTGGTAACTGGAGGTATGTCAAAATTTGACAGAGCTATCCCAGAGAAACGGACCGAAGAGCTGGTTATTGACTCTTTCCTTGAGGCTGCAGAATTTATCAATAAATCTCCTGAAGAACTAAAAAGCTACATCCATAGCTGTTACTATGGTCACTTTGCTGATCACTTTGGTGATCAACTGCTAGGGGAGGCAGTCATTCATGACCGACTGGGTTTAGATCCGCTGGGCAATGTAGGTATTAAGACCGGTGGTGCCACCGGGGGTTCCACTATCTGGGAAGCCTATAAAGCGGTTGCCTCTGGTTATTCTGATACGGTTCTGGCCATGGGCTGGGAGCGTATGGATGAAGTCCCCACTGACGAGGGGAATCATTTGATTGCTTCTGCGGCAGACAAGGACTGGGAAACACCCATGGGTCATATTTATACTGGCTATTATGCAGTCATGGCTCAAAAATACTGGCAAGTATTTGGCAAGAAAGAGGAGTCCTTCCGCCGAACTTTAGCTGAGATTGCTGTTAAGAATAAGGGCTACGCCCGGATGAATCCACATGCCCAAAGTCCGATGAAGATTACGGTCGAGGATGTTCTCAATTCCCCTATAGTTGCTGACCCATTGCGAGCCTTGGATTGCTGTTTGATGAGTGTTGGGGCTTCCTGTGTAATTTTAGCTGATGAGAAGACGGCTTATGAGTTAACTGATAATCCAATTTTACTCTACTCATCAGCCGGTTCACACACCTTGAGAGTGGCCGATCGTCGTAACATGGATATTCCCTTATTACCGAATGAATCACCTGATCAATACAAAGACCTTGGGAAACGCTTTCCTGGTAGTGATCGCTATCCAGGATTTACGGGTTTTCTAGCTGCTAGAATGGCCGCCTATTATGCTTATGGGATGGCTGGTGTGGTTGATCCAAATGAAGATTTTGACCTGGTTGAGCTCCATGATGCCTTTACGATCAGCGATATTCAAAGCTATGAGGATGTTGGTATTCGCCCCTATGGTGAAGGCCGGACTTATGTGGAATCAGGTGATTGTTACCATACCAATCCTTTTACGGGTAAGCCGGGGAAACTACCAGCTAACTTATCTGGGGGATTAATCGGAAATATGCATGCTGTTGGCGCCACGGGAATCATGCAAGTCATTGAAGTCGCTCAACACATCTGGGGTCGCTGGGGTGAAATGCATGGTGATGAAGCCAAATGGAAACGCTTTAATAGAACAAAACCAGATGATTGGACAAACCTCCAGGTAGTGGGAGCTAAAAGAGGACTGGCTATTAGTCATGCCGGTGTGGGTTCCCATGTAACCGCAACGGTTCTAGTTGATCCGAATCACCA
>JAUVDF010000030.1 GCA_030595455.1 Fidelibacterota bacterium
GACAGCATGTTCAGCTACCAGGTCTGTTTCCTCAGCAAAAACAGGGCTTATCACCATGACGGTCAATAGCACCAGTTTCAAAAGTACAGCACTTCTCATCCCTAGTTTCCTTTTCTTTGAAATCTATTCAATCGTATGTAATCATAAATTAACTCTGATTCACTATCTTTAAATAAGGGGTCCATATTTTCCCAAAATGAATCAAGGTTGATCGCATATTTTTTCTCATATAGATAAGCTTGAATTAACATATCTAATTTGTCTATCCGTTTTACAGCTTGAGCTTCAGGTGAAATTCCGGCCTCAAATTCCTCCCATAGTTCTTGAAAGTGTTCCCCTTGGCGAACCTTATTCGTAATCTGTTGAAACGCATCTGCCTCAAGCTGATATTTCTCAGGTGCAGAAATCTTATCCTGAGGGGTAATATCACCGGCAATAGACTCAGCAATATCATGAATAACTGCCATTTCCAAAGCATGTTCCACATTAATGCCCTTGGCCAATAACTCTGACCTGAGATAAAGAATGAGCAGGGCCATCCCAAAACTATGGGAAGCTATGGATTCCACTTCAGTCACAGGAATTCCAGCTTGAACCCAGCCACTTCTGGTGACTGACTTTAGTTGATACGTATGCTCTAAACTGGCAATCAGATCAGCTGTTTGTTTTTGCTTATTTGACTTATCCATGATCCATCAAGGTAAAATAAAGGAAGAGCTTTGCTAAACTGAAATAACAGTATCCTGGCATTAATTATGGAATTTTCAGGGAATTACCTAAAGCAATATTATATGTTAGCATGTATTGATGGATAAGGCTTAACCTACTGATACACTGCCCATTACAGCATAGTAGTAAAGTGTTTATTGAATGTTAATAACTTTATTTTAGCTGTAAATGCTCTACAATTACAAATCTACTCGAGTAAATTCACAAACAAGCCCTGGCAGCAAATGCTTATGGCATCTCAAATTTTACATCTGGATGGCGCACTGTCAATACGGGACAGGGGGCTTTGCGTACAACTTTTTCTGCGGTTGATCCATAAAGTGCATGACTTAAGCCACTCAGCCCATGGGTAGCCATGACAATCAAATCCACCTTTTCTGCTTTGGCAAAAGAGACAATCTCCCGCCATGACTTACCATGCAAGTTCGTAGATTCAGTTGCCAGGTCTGCTGGAATCTGTTCTTCAATAATTTTAGCTATCGATTTCTCTACATAGCCATTGAGTTGTTTTTCAATATCGGGATAGCTATAGGTCCCCCAGGCGAAGTCAACCGGTGCCACAATCGGCTCAACTACATGTAGAATATGTAGGGTTGCAGAATATTTTTGAGCCAGATCAATTGCAAAAGGTAAGGCATACTTGGCAGACTCTGAGAAATCTGTCGGTACCAATATTTTTGTAAATTGCATCCTGTGACCTCCCTCTTCTATTATTTAATTCATTAGCCGCAGAGAGCACAGATTACTACTTGTCAAAGGTCTAAAGTCGAAGGTCTCTCTTTAGTCTGACCATATGCTTTTCAATTATTCCTTTTTCCTCATACCTTCACCGTTGTGCCCAATGCCCCAGTAAGATTTTATTGCTTCAATCTTCAATTCTTAATTATTAATTTCTTTCCCCAGCTCCAGACCTTTCTGAAAAGCTTTCAGATTGATCTCTAAAAGATGTTTCTTCTTAAAGATAAGCGGTAGAACACGCTGAACCACCATAGGATCGAGAAAATCTGAAAAACCTGATAGCACTCCCAGGAGCACTACATTTGATATTCTGGTATTCCCAATTTCTTTGGCGATCTGGGTCGCTGGAACCGGAATATTCACGATATCTTTACGGGCTGGCTCTACATCTATCAAGGTACTATCCCATATGATTGCTCCACCTTCAACCACATCTTCCTCAAACTTTTCAAGTGAAGGACGATTCATGGCCACCAGAATTGTAGGGTGGGTCACTAGAGGCGAACCAATACTTCTATTCGATAGTTTTACATGGCAATTGGCTGTACCACCACGCATCTCAGGACCATAAGACGGAATCCAACTAACTTCAAGATTCTCACGCATTCCAATCTCACTAAGCCAAATGCCCAGGGACAGAACCCCCTGCCCTCCAAAACCTGATATTTTTATCTCTTGATCAATATTAGCAGCCAGCTTCATCTCAGAGTCATCAAAGCTCATGTTATCCTGGTCTAAGCCTAACAGCTTTGGGACTCTTGCAGGAGTGGCCAGGTTCTGCTCAAGATTCAAGGGTTCAACTTGATCAGCGACATCTTTATAGACGCCCAAAGGAAAATTCTCTGACAGAGTCGTTTTTATCCACTCTTGAGACTGTGGGGCTGACATCTTCCAGCCTGTGGGACAGGTGGACAAGACTTCAATAAATGAGAAGCCCTTCTTCTCGATCTGATTCTTGATCCCTTTACGTACGGCTTTGCGAGCAGCATTGATAGATCTGGTATCAGCCATCATAACACGCTCCACATACACTGGAGACTCCAGGTTGGAAATGATTTCAGCCATCCGAATTGGGTAGCCTTCGTTCTGCAAAGTTCTTCCATACGGGGTTGTCGTTGTTTTTTGGCCAATCAGGGTCGTGGGAGCCATCTGTCCCCCTGTCATGCCATAAATCGCATTATTGACAAAGAATACTGTCATGGCTTCACCTCGGTTGGCTGCATGCAGAATCTCATTGCCACCAATTGCCGCCAGGTCACCGTCTCCCTGATATGAGATGACAATAGACTCAGGTAAAGCACGTTTTACACCCGTAGCGACTGCTGGGGCTCTTCCATGAGCTGCCTGAATATTACCGGCATTAAAATAATAATAAGCAAAAACACTACAGCCCACAGGACTGATAAAGACTGAATTCTCTGCTACACCGTAATCCAGCAGGGCTTCCGCAATCAATTTGTGTAATATGCCATGCCCACAACCTGGACAATAGTGGGTCTGCTCCTGGTTGCTCCCAGGTCGCCGCTCATAGGTATCATAGAAGGCTGCTGATTTTCCTAATATTTTGACGCTCATAGCACCCTCATCATACGTTTAATTTCGTGAACTAATTCTTTAATGGATGGGACATTACCACCCATGCGACCGTAGAATTCAACTGGCTTTTCACCATTAACAGCGAGTCGCACATCATCAACCATTTGGCCGTTACTCAATTCAATAACACTAAAGGCTTTCACTAATTTCAAACTGGCTAGTTCTGCCAGTCTTTTCCTGGGAAAAGGTGAAAGCGTAATGGGTCGCAACATACCTACTTTGACACCCTCATCACGCAATTGATCAATCGCAGTGTGAACCATCCGTGACACTATTCCATAACCGACAACCACATACTCAGCATCTTCCACGCGATATTCTTCAAAACGAGTCTCAGCATTTTCGATAATCGCATACTTCTGCTGTAATTTCTGATTGTGGCGTTCCAAATCATCAGGGTCTAATTCAATGGAACTAATTAGATTCTTCCGGTCTCGATCCACGCCTCTGACAGCCCAGGTTTTTTCGGCAAAATCAGTCACTGGTTCAGGGAAGTCAACTGGTTCCATCATCTGACCAATAAATCCATCAGCCAAGACCACAGCTGGGTTTCGATACTTGTCTGCCAGGTCAAAGGCCAGGATCGTCAAGTCACACATCTCCTGAGCTGAGTTGGGAGCCAACACTATATTCTTATAATTACCGTGACCACCACCCTTAACCACCTGATGGTAATCTCCTTGCTCGGGAGCAATATTTCCCAGTCCAGGACCACCACGCATGATATCTACTACAACGCACGGCAGTTCAGCACCAGCCAGGTATGACATCCCTTCCTGTTTCAAGCTAAATCCAGGACCAGAACTAGCTGTCATCGCACGGATGCCAGTGCCAGCTGCTCCATAAACCATATTGATTGCGGCAATCTCACTTTCAGCTTGGAGAAAAGTTCCGCCAACCAGCGGCATATACTGGGCTGCTGCATGGGCGATCTCGCTAGCTGGTGTGATCGGATAGCCATAATAGGCTCGACAACCAGCTAAAATTGCGCCTTTGACAACTGCTTCATTTCCTTTTACAAATTGTTTAGCCATAGTCTACTCCGCAAAACTTAAATTACTGAAATTGCTGAGGATAACCTCTTGCCCACAAGCCTCACACTGGGCCAGGCCCTTCACTGAATCAATTACCGTGAGACGGCTCGGTACTTTTTTAGTCTGACAGATATAGGCTTCCTGAGCTTCGGCCCAATTTTTATAAACTGTAATCGCACCCGGTTCCGGGCAGGCATAGTAACAAATACCGCAACCAGTACAGCCTTCACCATCATATTCTGCCGGGGAATACCCGTGAGTATTAAAAGTATTTGTAAGATGTAGAACATCTACAGGGCAGGCCTCTACACAGAGTCTGCACCCTTTGCATTCTTCAACATTTACGGCCACAAGGCCACGAGCTTTTGCCATATTTCAGAACCTCCTCAGATTCTTATTCTGTCATCTGCTTAATATAATAATCTACTCTCATGTGATTGTCGTTCCAGCTCTTCTCTGAAGTCAGGATGAGCAATTTCAATCAGAGCCTTCGCACGTTGCTTTAATGTTTTGCCATGTAAATGAGCAATGCCAAATTCTGTCACAATATAATGCACATCACCACGACTGGTCGTAACGGCAGCCCCGGGCTTAAGATCAAGGACAATCCTTGATTGAGTCCCTTTTTTGGCAGTTGAAGGCATGGCAATTATGGGTATCCCACCAGGACTACGTGAGGCACCACGCATAAAATCCACCTGACCTCCGATACCTGACCAATTAGTCCGTCCCATGGAGTCTGAACACACCTGACCAGTAAGGTCTATCTCAATCGAAGAATTGATGGCCACCATCTTGCTATTCTGAGCAATTATGTAGGGGTCATTGACATAATCAGTTGGGTGAAACTCCATAAATGGATTCTCATGAATAAAATCGTACACATGCTGGGACCCCATTACAATGCTGGATACAACTTTACCAGGATGGAGCGTTTTCTCTTCACCATTGATGACCCCGGCTTCAACCAGCCCTACGACTCCGTCACTAAACATCTCGGTATGGATGCCCAGATTGCGCTTGTCTTTGAGGTAATGCAGGGTTGCGTCCGGAATAGCTCCAATCCCCATCTGCAAGGTGGAACCATCTTTGATTAAGCTGGCGATATATTTTCCAATCTGCATATGTCTGTCAGATAATATCACCTTGGGAGCCTGAAATAAGGGCTCATCTGCCTCAACAATAAAATCCAATTTTGAAGCATGAATAAAGTTATCCCCATGTACACGGGGCATCTGCTGATTTACCATGGCAACAATAATTTTTGCAACTTTACAGGCGGCAATCGTTGTATCGGTACTCACTCCAAAGCTACAAAAGCCATGCTGGTCTGGCGGACTGATATGGATCAGAGCCACATCCACTGGAATATGACCGTTTTTAAAAAGTCCGGGGATCTCAGATAAGAATATGGGTGTCCAGTCGGCCCGCCCGGCATTGACAGCCTCTCTGACATTTGTTCCGGTAAAAAGCGAGTTCAGGCGTACATGCCCCTCCAGCTCAGGAGCAACATATTTTGCATCACCCAGGGAAAGGATATGACTTACTGTTACATCCTCCAGTTCCATTGCTCGTTTGCTGAAAGCTTCTACAAAAATTTGTGGTGTAGCAGCGCCAGCATGCAAATAAACCGAGTCATGCGACTTAATCAGGCTCATGGCCTCCTCAGGGGTGCCGATCCGGGAACGGTATTGATCAATCCAGGCCATTTATATTTTTATTCCAAATCTTTTATTGAGAACAGGTTGTTCATTGCGACCCTTCAAGGTGTAAAGCCCCTTTCTCAGGGCATAAGAGTCTTTAATCGCTTTCTCAACGCCCAACTCTGCAATCTGAATCAAGTATTTTGAAAGGATATTGCTCAGAGCTATAGAACTGGTCCGGCTAATTCCGGAAGTGATATTTGGGACACAATAGTGAATCACATCTTCATCGATATACACGGGGTCAGAAAGCAAGGTTGGTCGCGATGTCTCACTGGCACCACCCTCGTCAATTGAAAAATCAATAAAGACTGCTAAATGTTTCATTTTCTGAACCATTTCACGAGTGATTAAGTGAGGGGTCAAGGCTCCTCGTTTGAGAATTGCAGCCACGACCACATCTGAGAACTCCAGCGCTTTTTCGATAGCAGTTTGATTGGCATATAGGGTTGTTACACGGTCACCCAGTAGCATCTCTAGTTTTCTCAGCTGATCAATATCTCGATCGAGCACATGCACCTGAGCACCCAATCCAACAAATGCTTTGGCGGCACTCGCACCAACTGTTCCAGCCCCAATAATTACTACCGAAGCTGGGGCTACACCGGGAACACTCCCAAGCAAAACACCCCTACCCATGGGATCACGTCCAAGATAGTTTCCGGCAATGATAGGAGCCATCTGTCCGGCTAACTCACTCATGATGGTTAAAATTGGACGTATGCCAGCTTCATCTTCCATGATTTCCATACCGAAGAGTGTAATCTTTTTCTTAGTCAGCCCTTCAAAGACCTTGGGGGAACTCGTGGTTAGATGTTGAAAAGTGAAAACAGTTTGACCTTCCACCATATGAGCTAGTGATTCCTCGGTAAGCGGTAGAACTGTTAGTAAGACATCAGAGCGGCCAAAAATTTCTTCATGATTATAGACAACCTGGGCACCTCTATCCAGATATTGCTGATCAGAAAAGCCGGCAGCCTCTCCAGCCCCCGCCTCAAACAATACAGTATGCCCACGTTTTACAATCGAACTCGCTCCATTTGGTGTCAAACAGACTCGTTTTTCATTCAAATGGCTTTCGCGGAGAACACCAAAGTTCATCATCTTCTCCCTAATTTTATGACTTTCTTAATCACAAATTAGATAGAACAAACAGCATGCCAAGATAATTATCTTAAATTTACATACTTCCTCCAGTCTCGGCGTTGGTCTAGATCCGTTTTTAATATTTTCAATAGTTTGTGCACTTTAAATCAAATGACAGTTTTTAATACAACGATCTGAATTATTTTAAACCATGTTTAAAAAAGTTTTAACGCTCAAGCAAAGACCTGGTTTTAGAGACATGATGCAGCATCGTGTCCATGAAATTTTACTCATTTCTAGCTTATATGATGCCTTCAAACTCGAAGAGGATGGTCGTCTGGGTGAGATGATTTTTACAGAATATCAGGATATGAATCTTACCAGTGCACCTCGTATCACCCGCGTGTCTACTGGAGATCACGCCCTGAGAAAATTGAGAGCTCGTCACTACGATCTGGTGATCACGATGACTCGCATATCTGATATGGATCCGTTCAAGCTTGGGCGGAAAGTCAAAAATAAATATCCCACTATTCCCGTTATCATGCTCGCTTCCAACAGAAGAGAATACAAATGGGCCACCCAAAGAGTAGAAAATACTGAAGGGATTGATAGGACATTTATCTGGTATGGTGATTCCAGTATTTTTACAGCCATCATTAAATACATCGAAGATGGTATGAATGCTCCCAGGGACATTCTCAAAGGAGGAGCTCGAGCCATTATTGTGGTGGAAGACTCACCTAAATTCTATTCCATTTTTCTACCTATGCTTTATAGCGTTATCATCAATACCACTCACAAGTTGATGAAAGATGAGTACAACGATGAATTGCGCATGTTCAGAATGCGATCTCGCCCTAAAATTTTACTGGCATCCACCTTTGAAGAAGCGATTGAACTCTATCGTAAGTATCAAAATAATCTATTGGCTGTTATCTCAGATGTTCGATTTCCCAGAAAAGGGGTTCTGGATCCAAAAGCTGGCAAGAAATTTATCGAAATCGTCTTAAAAAAGAACCCCAGTACACCCATCATTATGCAGTCTATGGAAGGTAATAATGCCTCACTGGCAAAAAAGCTTGGGGCCTACTTCCTCGATAAAAACTCTCCCCGGCTGATCCGTGAACTCCAGGATTTTGTGATGCGCCACTGCGGATTTGGTGATTTACTATTCAGCACAAAAGATGGTAAAGCGATTGCAAAAGTTCGTCACCTGTATGCTTTGACAAAGGTACTTAATGAAGTACCCATCCAGAGCATTGAGTACCATGCCAGAAGAGACCATTTTTCGAACTGGTTGGCTGTCCGTGGGCACTTTGATCTTGCTGATTATCTTAAGCCTATCAATATTGAACAATTCGATGATCCCGAGCTATTTCGGGAATTAATTATCACAGCGATTTCCAAACAGCGTGCACTACCTCAATTCGATAAAATTGGGTATTTTAACATCAACACTTATGACCCTGCTATCAAGGCTATCCGTATTGGTGGCGGCTCTATCGGTGGTAAAGCCCGAGGCTTGGCATTTTTGGCTGCTCACCTGGATCGATTTGATTTCAGTCATGAATACACCGAAATTAAGGTCGATATTCCTAATTTTGCTGTCATCGCAACTGATATATATGACCGGTTTTTAGAGGTTAATAATTTACGCCAAAAGGCACTTGAAGCAGAATCTAACGCAGATGTTGATCAACTTTTCCGTAA
>JAUVDF010000039.1 GCA_030595455.1 Fidelibacterota bacterium
TCCTGAGCATTATCACGCCCAAAACTCTTGATCATAAATTGTTTTACATAATCCAGCTCAGCCTTGACAACTTTACCATCGGCTTTCATAACTGCTGCGACAAGGACTACTAAAGCCACAGCAAAATCACCTGGTCTGGTCCGTTGTCCCACCGTATTGAATCCACTGGGTTGCTTCCCCTGGGCATCCATCTGACCACCAAGCCACCAACCGATCAAACCACCAATGGGACCGGCAAAGGCCCACCCTAATCCTGCTCCAAACATTTTACCTAACATCTATATTCCATTTCTCAATTTCTAATTTCAAGTTTCAATTCTTAATACTTACCCAATCTCGATGATATTTGTTCCCTTGTCAACCGTTTGACCTGCTTGAACATTTATTTTCAGAATCGTACCGGAAACAGGGGCTTTGATTTCATTTTCCATTTTCATGGCTTCCATGAGCAACAGAGGTTCACCTTCCTCAACCTCATCACCAACTTGGTAAAATATTTTTGTGATGAGTCCTGGTATTTGCGTAGCAACTTGGCCAAGCTTTGTTTCCTCAACAGATTCCCAACCTAGGTCCCTCAAATGCAGATGTATGGCATCTAGGAGCTTAATGGATAGGGGAGCGCCATTGACATTCACCCTTTGGTCATTTTCCGAACATACACCTACTACAAATGATTGATTGTCCAGTAGTACACTATAGACACCTCGTTGTATTTTGACGGCATCAAGTCGCATTTGACCCAAAGCAGAATCAATTACCAGCTTATCTCCAGCAATTTTGATATCGATGCTGAGTGCTTTATCACCAAGATTGACCTCATATTTCATCTATGAGTCTGCTCTTTCTGGGCTGTAACCCAATTTGATTTGACTTTTTTCGTAGACTTGTCCCCTTGTGAATTGTGTTTAAGCTGCTCAATATGCTGAAATAGAGTTCCACCGGCGACCAGCATTGTTTTATCACTGGATTCGGCTAGCTCCTTGTGGAGGTCATTTTTATACTGTGAGTAAAAATGTGTATCATATGGTCCCTCACGGAAAACCGGATGCTTAAGAACTGAGCGACAAAATTGGATTGTCGTTTCAATACCGCCGATATAGAACTCTCTCAGGGCACGCTCACTACGGTTTATAGCAGATTCACGATTTTCTGCCCAACACACTAATTTTCCCAACATGGGATCATAGTAAGGTGTGATTTCCATACCCTGTCTGATGGCGCCATCGAATCTTGTGCCAGCCCCATCTGGAATCTGTAACATGACTATTTCACCGGTTGAGGGTGCAAAGTCCTGGGCAGCATCTTCAGCATAAATTCGACACTCTATGGCATGACCGGAAATACTGACTTCATTCTGTTTCAGCGATAGTGGTAAACCAGCTGCGATTCGTATTTGTTCGGCCACCAGATCAACCCCAGTAATCATCTCTGTCACGGGGTGTTCAACTTGTAACCGGGTATTCATTTCCAGAAAATAGAAGTTTTTGTTTTTATCGACTAGAAATTCAACTGTTCCAGCTCCTTCATAGTCACAACTCTGAGCAGTTTCCACTGCCGCCTGTCCCATTTTTTGTCGTAGTTCCGAATCAATAAATGGGGAGGGTGACTCTTCAATTACTTTCTGATACCGACGTTGGATAGAGCATTCGCGTTCATTCAGGTGAATCGTATTTCCATGCTGGTCAGCTAAAATCTGGAATTCAATATGATGGGGTTCTTCTAAATATTTTTCAATATAAACCCTGCCATCACCAAAAGCTGATTGGGACTCACGCTGCGCCATGCCAACCGCATCACTAAATGCTGTCGCATTTTCTACTATCCGCATACCCTTCCCGCCTCCACCACCGGCGGCTTTAATCAGTACTGGAAAACCGATCTTTTGAGCCACGGCTAGGGCTTGTTCAATATCATCAATTGGCTCTTCAGTTCCGGGGACTACGGGGACGTTCGTTTGCAGCATGGATTGCCGAGCCATGGTCTTATCACCCATGGTTTTTATGGCATTGGCAGGAGGTCCAATAAAAGTTATCCCAGACTCAGCTACCTGTTTCGCAAAATCAGTATTTTCTGAGAGAAAGCCGTAGCCGGGATGGATAGCATCTGACTGTGATTTCTGGGCGACATCCAGAATCTTATCATATTTCAGATAGCTTTCACTGGAGGGAGACGCTCCAATATGATAGGCTTCATCCGCAAATAGAACGTGGGGTGCCGTACGATCAGCATCTGAAAAAACAGCCACAGTCTTGATACCCATTTCACGGCAGGTCCGCATGACTCGCAATGCGATTTCTCCCCGATTTGCCACTAATATTTTATTAAACATTCATTCAGCCCTCTGACACTGATTCTCACAGATCTTCACAGATGTTTCCCGTAGGTCTAGCGATAATTTTTCTATTACTTCCATCAGCGTTTTATCCGTGTTAATCCGTGGCTAAAAAAATAGTCACTATTTCTCCACTATCTCTTGGAATTCATTTTCTGTCAGTACTTTTACCCCAAGTTTGGCAGCTTTTTCAAGTTTAGAGCCAGCCCCGGGACCTGCAACAAGATAAGTCGTTTTTTTGCTGATTGAATTTGCAGTAGAACCACCTAGAGATTCAACCACTTCTCTAGCAGTATCGCGATTGTACAGCTCCAGTTTTCCTGTAAAAACAAAGGATAAGCCTGAAAATTTATCATCAGAAGTATCTTTTACAGCAGTTTTCGGATTTAAACCGGTAGCGACCAGTTGCGCTATTAATCCTCGGTTATCTTCTTCCTTAAAGAACTCAACAACACCTCGGGCAACTATAGGTCCAACCTCATCCGTAATTTCAAGACCCTCAATCTTTGCCTCAGCGAGGCCAGCTAAAGAACCATATTTGTTTGCGAGAACTTTCGAAAGCTGTTCACCGACATTCCGAATCCCTAAACCATGAATCAGGCGCCATAAATCTACCGATTTGCTCTGTTTAATGGCTGCTAAGATGTTGTCAGCAGATTTTTCAGCCATCCGCTCCAGGTCAGCTAACTGATCTTTCGTCAAAGTATAAATATCGGCAATGCTGGTAATGAGCTCTGTGTCAACGAGTTGCGAGACCAGCTTGGTTCCAAATCCGTCAATATCCAGACAACGCTTGGATACAAAGTGCTCAATACGTCTCTTTATCTGGGCGGGACAGGAAATATTCTGGCAATAATGTTTGGCTTCGCCTTCTAGCCTGACAACATGTCCACCACACTCAGGGCATTGATCAGGTATCAGATAGGCTTTAGAATCTGCATCACGTTTGTTATCGCTAGTGAGCCCGACAATCTGGGGGATGACATCACCAGCTCTTTGTACAATGACAGTATCACCTTTCCGAAGATCCTTAAGGTCAATCTCATCTTGATTATGTAAGGAAGCACTTGCTACCATCACTCCACCCAAATGGATGGGAACTAACTTTGCTACAGGTGTGATTGCCCCGGTTCTGCCCACGCTAGCCACAATCTCCTCAATTTTTGTGATTTCGAGACGGGCTTTAAATTTTCCAGCTATTGCCCAGCGGGGGGAGCGACTGCGTATCCCCAGCTGATCTTGATAAGCCAGAGAATTTATCTTAGTGACCGTGCCATCAATATCATAACTCAAGGTCTCGCGGTCTGTTTCTAAGTCCTGATGAAATTGAATCACCTCATCAATCCCATGGCAGAGCTGAAAACGATCATTCACCGGAAAGCCCCAGTCTTTAAGGGATTGGATAAAATCCATGTGTGAGACAACCTGGTAGTCATCAATGCGACCGGAGGCATAGATGTTGATTTTAAGATTGCGTGTGGCTGTGATTCGAGAATCGAGTTGCCGCAAACTCCCGGCAGCAGCATTTCGAGGATTGGCAAATAGTGGTTTTTCAGCGGCTAGCTGGCTTTGATTGAGGGCTTCAAAATCTTTGTGGGCTAAAAAAACCTCACCTCGAACTTCCAGATATTGTGGAACAGGCCTACTCTGATTATTCAAGCTCAGGGGCAAAGATTTTAAAGTTTTTAGATTTTGAGTAATATTTTCGCCAGTGTATCCATCCCCACGAGTAGAACCGGCAGTAAAAATACCATCTACATAGACCAGCTCAACCCCAAGACCATCCAATTTTGGTTCTGCAACATATTCGATAAGATCCTGTTCCAAATCCTTGCGAACTCTCGTATCAAAATCTATTAATTCCTGAGTATCCATAGCGTTGGCCAGGGATAGCATAGGAAGACTGTGAGTAAGCGACTCAAACTTGGAAAGAGGGGTGCTCCCGACACGCTGTGTAGGTGAATCAGGCCTGGCTAAATCAGGGAAATTAGTTTCCAGTTCCTGAAGTTCACGCAATAGGGCATCATAGTTTGCATCTGAAGTAGAAGGGGCATCCAGAACATAATACTTGTAGTTATGTTCATTGAGCTGCCTGGTGAGGTCTAGTATACGAGATTCAGCTTGTAATGGGTCCATAGCGTGAAAAGGTAATCAGTTGTACCCAAAAAAAAACGCCCCAATACAGAGCGTTTCTAAAAAAATCACTCTTCTGTGTGCTTGATAGTGAAAAAAAACGCTCCAGAGACACCGCGTTTTAAATATTACCTGTAGAGTCTATGAGCTTTAATTAAAAAAAACGCTCCAGGGTAGGAGCGTTTTTGAAATTGTTGTCGCGAGTAAAGTCTATTTTATCAGTGAATCAATATTTTCAGTGATGAAATCAGCATGATCCTTGTCTTCAGGAACAGCTAGCATTCCTTCTCTAAAACGAAGGGAACTAGTCTTGTCTTTCTTTATGGGAAGGATATAACGTACCATTTTTTTATGGGTACGGATCTTTCCGCGTACTTTATCTCCGAATGCTTGTGCCTTGGCCATGGTCTTTCCTCCAGTTGTTTAGCGGGGCGAAACTAAACGCCGTGCAAGCTGTTTGCAAATAATTTCGTCACCATGAGCACGATCATATCCAGTATACGACATCAATTATTAAAAGAAACTTTTCAAAAAGCCAAAGAAAGATGATTCCTCTTCAGTTTGGCTAAGTACTGGTTGGAGACCGGTCAATTCCAGGATATCATTCTCAA
Organism: Fidelibacterota bacterium; assembly: GCA_030595455.1. Taxonomy (GTDB): domain Bacteria; phylum Fidelibacterota; class UBA8477; order UBA8477; family JABMPR01; genus JABMPR01. The sequence continues at coordinate 5,077 of JAUVDF010000039.1, forward strand.
ATACCTGGTGATCCTGATAGCCTACATATTTGCGGTGAATGTTAAAATCTTGGTCAATGACAAATGTTGTGGGAATTCCACGAACACCACCATAAGCCTGAACTACGGTTCCATTTCCATAGACAATTGGATAATTGATATTCATTTTTTCAGCAAATGGGACGACAGCAGAAGGACCACCTTGATCAAGAGAGACACCCAGAACAACAATATCATCTTTATAATCATTTTGGAGTTGAATAAAGCTAGGGATTTCCATTTTACAGGGACCACACCAGGTAGCCCAAAAGTCAAGCAGGATTACTTTCCCCTTATAATCTGAGAGTGAAACTTGTTTACCCTCAATATCTGTGAGTGTAAAATCTGGTGCTTCTTGTGCATTCACAGAAGTAGTACCAATCATAAAAATACCAAATATCACAAAGATAATGGCGGCAGTGCTTGCAATTATTTTATTCTTTTTCATCTTTAATCCTTTTCTTCGCATCATGTGTCTTAGAACCAACTTTAGCCATCGCGTTACAAATAACTACGCTGAATATGGCTTTATAATCCATTGAATCACATTATGTTTCCGCGCTGAAGTCTGATAATTAACAAAATGTCTGCCAGATGTCAATTTTCAGTCCTTCTAACGCTGCTTTTTGGGTCAGAATGGGAGAATCCACATGAATTTCAAACAGAGCATCATCGTTCTACTTATTTTAATACTGATGATAGCGTGTGTTAATAGTCCGGAGTTAAATAAAAAAATGATAAACAGCGGGAAACAGCTTAGAGCCGAAGATGAGCAACTAGGTCTCAGCCGAGATGGTGATCAACTTACCTTTCGTATATATGCCCCTGTGGTGGAAAGCCTGGATATCATTTTCTTTGAGAATCACAATGATACGCTTGGAAATGCTCACGCAATGAGTCGTAAGTCTAGTGGTATCTGGGAGCTTAGCTTGCCAGAAAAGCGTACGACAAATTACTATGCCTATGCAACCTCCAAGGGCCAAAAGGAGACTGTTGCTGACCCCTATTCCAAGGCAGTCGTCCGGCAAAACCATTTTCGATATCCCAGTAAGACGGTCATTCTTCCCACAAATAATTTTGACTGGGAAGCAGATGATTTTACCCATTCTCCACTTGAGGATTTGGTCATATTAGAAGCACATCTCCGGGATATGACAGTTCATACAAGTTCAGGTTCAGAAAATGGTGGAACATACAAGGGCTTTGTTGAATCAGATCAAAGAGGTGGGATTCAGCATCTGAAAAATATGGGTATAAACGCCATAGAGTTTTTGCCCTTGCAAGAATTCGGCAATATTGAGATAGATTTTAAAAACCCTGACCTGTCTGTGTGGAACGACTGGAACCCCTATGAAAATAACCATTGGGGATACATGACTTCCTTTTTCTTCGCACCTGAAATTTATTATGGAACAGATGGTGTTAAAGATCGAGGTGCCTGGGTTGGAGCAGATGGTCGAGCAGTCACGGAAATGAAAGAAATGGTGAGAGCTCTACATAAAGCAGGTATTTCGGTGATCATCGATGTGGTTTACAATCATGTATCCCAATATGATGCAAATCCCTTTAAATATATTGATAAAGACGCCTATTTCAGGTTGGGTGATAGTGGGGAGTTTCTCTCTCACAGCGGGTGTGGTAATGATTTTAAGACTGAACACCCCATGGCGCGCAAGATGATCGTGGAAAGTCTGGTCTACTGGATGAAAGAATATCATATCGATGGTTTCCGCTTTGATCTGGCAACGATGATTGATCTGGAAACAATTGATGCAATTACTGAAGCAACGAGAGCAATTAACCCGGATGTCCTGCTGATTGCAGAACCCTGGGGAGGTGGTGGCTATAATCCAGCTGAATTAGCTGACCATGACTGGGCTTCCTGGAATGATCATTTCCGTAATAGTATCAAAGGGCGGAGTCCGGATAATGGAGATTATGGTTTTATCTTTGGTAAGCTTTGGGATGGAAATGATACAAAACATTATAAAAAATTAATGAGAGGGTATCTCCAAAGTGAAGGTGGGCACTATCAGAAACCGGTCCAAAGTGTAAACTATTTGGAAAGTCATGATGATAACACCTTGGGCGACTTTATCCGTCTATCACTGGGAAAAGTGGCTAAGCACGAAGTGGTTACCCGGGATCAAATTGCCAAGCTTTCAGATGAAGAGTTGAAAATTCATAAATTTGCTGCCTTGAATTTGCTTACTAGCCAGGGTCCGATTATGATGGCCCAGGGTCAAAGCTGGGGACGATCTAAAGTGATTGCTAACAGTATCAGGATCGATCCTAACGCAGGGCAACTAGATCATAATTCATACGAAAAAGATGATGAAACCAACTGGCTTAACTGGGATGAGAAAGAGCTGAATCAGGAATTAGTAGATTACTACAAGGGACTCATCGCAATTAGATCAGCATCTGCAGAATTGCGTAATGTTGAGGCTGGCTTCCGTTCATTTATTGATGGTCCAGACGAGCTTTCATTTGGTTTCCAAATGG
>JAUVDF010000069.1 GCA_030595455.1 Fidelibacterota bacterium
GTATACATTGTTATCGTAAAATCGGCTGAGGGTCGGTTTAACCCCATGTCAGCAGCCTGGGCTATGTTTACCTCTATCGAGCCACCCATGTTGGCGGTCTCTATTGGCTATCAACGTCACACCTATGAGCTGATAAAAGCGCAAGGGGAGTTTGTTATTAGTATTCCCTCCGAGGGGATGGCAGCTGAGGTTGAGTTTTTTGGATCAAATTCCGGTCGGGATCTAGATAAATTGGTAGCGCTGGGTACTGAAGTACAGGCAGCTGCAAAAATTGATAATGTTCTATTAAGTAAGGCCAGTGCAAATTACGAATGCCGAGTTACGGGCACCTTAAAAACCGGTGATCACATGATTTTTGCCGGAGAGATTCTAGCAAGTCATCTTAACCAGGATAAAACTTCTCGGATATTCAGCTTGGGAGCAAAGCACTTTGGCGGGGTCAAACCCCAGTCCACTTAAGCAGTCTTGCTATTGTAGTCCCATATATTCATCATAACTGATATAATTTACTTCCAGCATTCTGGCATCCAGATCAATCACCCGGTTAGCAATGGTTTGATTGAATTCATGATCATGTGATGTAAATAGAATATTACCTTTGTAACGTACCAGTGCGTCATTGATGGCCGTAATACTTTCCAGATCAAGGTGATTGGTAGGACCATCCAACAGGAGTGCATTCGCTCCAGAGACCATCATCTTGGCGAACATACAGCGGACCCTCTCGCCTCCAGACAAAACATTGGTCTTTTTGAAGGCATCTTCACCTGAAAATAGTAATTGCCCGAGCAGTCCACGAATATAGGGTTCATGTTGATCAGGTGAATATCGGCGAAGCCATTCAATTAAATTGTGCCCACCTGATTCAAAATAAGTTGTGTTGTCTTTTGGGAAAAATGACTTAGTGGTGGTTATGCCCCAGGTCACCTTCCCTGCATCGGCTTCCATTTCACCGGCCAGGATTTTAAATAAAGTGCTTGTCACCACTTCATTATCTGAGATAAAGATAGTTTTATCCCCCTTGGTCAGGGTAAATGATATGTCATCCAGGACTTTTTTACCATCAATCGATTTAGAAAGGCCTGCAACAGTGACAATGTCTTTCCCACTCTCTCTGGTAGGCTCAAAATGAATATAGGGGTATTTTCTGGTTGAGGGTGGCATATCAACCAATTCCAGTTTTTCTAACTGTTTCTGTCGCGAAGTTGCCTGTTTGGATTTTGAGGCGTTAGCAGAAAATCGGGCAATAAATGCTTTAAGTTCCTTGGCTTTTTCTTCTGACTTTTTATTCTGATTATTTCTCAGTCGCTGGGCCAGTTCACTGGATTGACGCCAAAAGTCATAGTTCCCTGCATAAGTTGTAATCTTGCCATAATCGATATCGGCAATCTGCGTACAGACCTTATTTAGAAAGTGTCTGTCATGGGATACAACGATCACCGTATTGGTGAATTTCAAAAGAAATTGCTCCAACCAGTCTTTTGCTTTTATATCGAGGTGGTTAGTCGGTTCATCTAATAACAGAATATCTGGGTTTCCAAAGATGGCTTGAGCTAGTAAGACTTTTATCTTTTCAGAACCTCTCAATTCCTTCATTGATTGCTCGGAAGTTTTTGGATCAAGACCTAGCCCTGCCAGCAATATCTGGGCTTCAGGCTCTGCCTCCCAACCGTCCATCTCAGCAAACTCAGCTTCAAGATCGGCTGCTTTCATCCCATCTGCATCAGAAAAATCGGGCTTCATGTAAATCGCATCTTTTGCCTGCATGATTTTGAATAAGGGCTCGTTACCCATGAGCACTGTTTCAATAACTGAATATTCATCGTAGGCAAACTGGTCCTGTTTCAAAACCGACATTCGCTCGCCAGGACCCATTGAGATGCCGCCTTTTTGAAGCTCAATTTCACCGGCTAAAAGCTTTAGAAATGTTGATTTTCCAGATCCATTGGCGCCAATCAAGCCATAGCAGTTTCCTGGCGTAAATTTTATATTCACATCTTCAAAGAGCTTCTGCCCTCCGAAAGTCAAACTAATATTATTCGTACTGATCATTTTTTATTCAAATATTCCTATATGTATCATCTTTTGTCATCGGGGCAACATATAGGTGATGAAACCGGTGGTTCAAACCGGAAAATGATTAATTAAGTGCTGTTTGACTGTTAAAATTGAACGGGTAAAGGAAGCTTATTCTATTCGTTCCACGATTAATGGGGGAATTTCTGGACTTGTATCGGAATAGCTAAAGACCGACACCATTTGGTCTGCTACCTCAATTAAAGCTGCTTCATTATTGGAGTACAGCGTCAATATCTCTTCACCTGCCTCCAGCTTTTCACCAAGTTTTTTATGAATATACATGCCACTGGAATAATTTATCTCATCACTCACCACTCGACGCCCAGCACCCAGTTGAATCCCGGCAAAGCCCAGAGCCATCGTGTCTATCTGTGCCAGATATCCACTTTGCGGTGCCGTAATAACTTTAGTAAACTTTGCTTTTGGATAGGCTTCAAGGTCTTCCAGAACTTTCGGATCACCCGCCTGGAGCTCAACAATCTTTAATAGCTTCTCAAAAGCAGAACCATCCGAAACTGTTTTTTCCTGCATGGCAATTGCGGCTTCCTGACTCAAGTCAGGTTGTGCCATCCGCAGAATTTCAGCTCCCAGTGCATAAGTCACATCCATCAGATCTGCTGGTCCCTGACCTTGTAACCCTAGAACTGACTCCTTCATTTCAAACCAGTTTCCAATTGCATAGCCTAATGGTTGATTCATATCTGTGATCAGAGCCGTGGTTTTAATCCCATACCCCTTACCGATAGCAACCAGGCTTTTAGCCAATGTACGAGAGTCTTCCAGGGTTTGCATAAATGCGCCATTGCCGGTTTTCACATCCAGAACCAGTCCTTGAATACCCTCAGCTATCTTCTTGCTCATGATACTGGCAGAAATCAAAGGGATGGATCTAACCGTAGCAGTCACATCTCGAAGTGAGTATATCTTTTTATCTGCAGGACAAATATTGCCAGTTTGACCAATAAGTCCCACATGCTGATTCAATACCAGATCATACCAGGTATTTGAGTCAAGATTCACATTAAACCCTGGGACAGATTCTAATTTATCCAGGGTGCCCCCACTGTGCCCTAAACCGCGACCGGAAATCATGGGTACATGAATCCCTAAAACGGCCAGAATAGGAGCCAGTAAGATGGAAACTTTATCACCCACCCCTCCCGTGCTATGCTTATCAGCCACAAAACCAGAAGCCGCTGAAAAGTCCATCTGCTCACCTGATTCAAGCATGGTCTTCGTTAACGCTAATGTTTCTTCAGTGTCCATCCCTTTGATAAAAATAGCCATAAGTAGGGCGGACATCTGATAGTCAGGTATGGTTCCATCGGTGTAGGCTTTGATAAAGTCAGAAATCTCAGCTTCAGAAAGTGATTTCCCCTGGGATTTTTTCTCAATGATCTGATAGGGAATCATCATCTCTCCTGTAATTCTCAGCTAATTTTACGTAGTGCCGCCAGCCTTCTTTCATCCGGTTAAACATTTCAGGGCTTACTTCAGACCTTTGTTTTGCCGGTACTCCTGCCCATAAAGTTCTATCTGGTATTTGCTCATATTCCTTCACCAATGCTCCGGCAGCAATCAGAGCGCCATTCCCTATTTTTGCCCAGCTCAGCACAGTGGCACCCATCCCGATCAGGGCGTCATCTCCCACTATACAACCATGTACAATGCATTGATGACCTACTGTTACTCTGTCGCCTATATGGCAGGGGCCGTCACCAGATTCAACATGTAGAATAGCACCATCTTGAATATTGACATTCTCACCAATTCGTATTTCATGGAGATCCCCGCGAATCACGACATTATACCAGACACTGGTTCCAGCTCCAATTTCGACATCCCCTATGATGACTGCATTCTCAGCGATCCAGGCTTCTGGATGTATTCTGGGAGTTACCCCTTTATATGGTCTTATAATCATTATGTACTTTGCTCCATCTTTCGCCTAAAACATAATCAGTCACTCGAAATATAAAACCACAATCGAAATGCCTGTATTTCCACCCTGTTTTGATCCATTATGAGCTGTCATAGAATATTTATCAGGCACACTACACCCACATTTCGGTTTAATCTTGACTTTTTTGTACATTATGCTTTACTTGGGAGCAGATGAGCCCAAAAGACCAAATATTAAACCCCGATAATAACGAAATAGATGAGATGAGCGACGAACAACAAACGATACAAAATATTACGGATCAGGAATATAAATACGGCTTTGTAACTGATATCGAAATGGAAGAATTCCCTCTGGGACTGGATGAGAATATCGTTCGAATGATCTCAGCCAAAAAGAAAGAGCCGGAATTCATGACTGAATGGCGTCTTAAAGCCTACCGCCATTGGCTTAAGATGGAAGAGCCTGAATGGCCCAAACTGCATTATCCTAAAGTCAATTTTGATGATCTCTATTACTATGCAGCCCCGAAAAATGAAAACGCGCCTAAAAGTCTGGATGAGGTTGACCCTGAACTCTTGGCGACCTTTGACAAATTAGGGGTTCCTCTAGAAGAACGGGAGCTATTAGCTGGGGTTGCTGTGGATGCCATCATTGATAGTGTGTCCGTAGCTACCACTTTTAAGGACAAGCTCAATGAACTGGGAATCATTTTTTGTCCCATGAGCGAAGCCATTAAAGATCATCCAGAACTGGTCAAAAAATATTTAGGGACGGTCGTACCCTATACTGATAATTTTTATGCTACTCTGAACTCAGCCGTTTTCAGTGATGGCAGCTTTGTCTATATCCCACCTGGTGTCCGTTGCCCTATGGAGCTTTCCAGCTATTTCAGGATTAATGCCGCTAAGACTGGACAGTTCGAACGAACCCTGATCATTGCCGATAAGGGCAGCTACGTGAGTTATCTGGAAGGCTGTACGGCTCCCATGCGGGATGAAAACCAGTTACACGCTGCAATTGTTGAGCTTATCGCTCTGGACGATGCCGAGATTAAGTATTCTACTGTGCAGAATTGGTATGCCGGGAATAAAGAAGGTGTTGGCGGTATCTATAACTTTGTCACCAAGCGGGGCATTTGTGCTGGCACTAATTCTAAGATTTCATGGACCCAGGTTGAGACAGGCTCTGCCATAACCTGGAAATATCCCAGCTGTATTTTGAAGGGTGATAATTCAATTGGGGAATTCTACTCGGTTGCTTTAACAAATAATTATCAACAGGCTGATACAGGGACTAAAATGATCCACCTTGGGAAAAACACGCGTAGCTTGATTATTTCCAAGGGTATTTCTGCCGGAAAAAGTAGTAATGCCTATCGTGGTTTAGTCAAAGTCAGTAGTAAAGCTGAAAATGCTCGAAATTACTCCCAATGTGATTCGCTACTTATTGGAGACCAGTGTGGAGCACATACGTACCCCTACCTTGAGATTGAGAACCCTTCAGCCCAGGTTGAGCACGAGGCTACTACTTCTAAAGTAAGTGAAGATCAAATATTCTATCTGAATCAGCGGGGTATTTCTACTGAAGATGCCGTGGGGATGATTGTGTCTGGGTATGCAAAAGAGGTTTTCCAACAGCTTCCCATGGAATTTGCAGTTGAAGCCCAAGCACTCATGGCTGTTAGTCTTGAAGGCTCTGTAGGTTAAATGAGTTTCATGAGTTCAGTGAGTTCAATGAGTTTCATGAGTTTCATGAGTTTTATGGGTTGTGCCTTGCAAAGGTATCACACTAAGCCGTCATCCCGAGCACTTCGGCTTCGCTCAGCACAGGCTCCGTCGAGGGACGAAGCGCTCTCGAAACATGATGTAAAATTAAAAGTTGAAATAATCAGATGAATTGCGTCAAAAATACAACAAATAATCTCTGCGGCTTTGCGGCTCTGCCTGCCTGGCGTAGCTCGAAGAGCGAAGACTGGCGAGAGGGGAAATAAATGTTATCAGT
>JAUVDF010000219.1 GCA_030595455.1 Fidelibacterota bacterium
GACGAAAGCGGCATCCAATGCAGCGATTTTACTCCAGCGTGCTTGCCAGGGAGTGTGCCCATTATAAGCCCACAAAAAAGCGGCTATCACAAACAGGGCTCCTACAAAAATATCCCTTGATTCAGTATAATAGGAAGCACTGATAGACGGTAGGGTGGTGGAGGCTCTGAGCCAGACCAACAGGGGTAAAGAAATTGCGATGACACCCATGAGTAGTCGGAGCATCTTGTAGTCAAATACTTTACTAGGGCTACTGGTAGTCATATTGTGCTCGTTTATTTCTCGATTCCGATGGAAAATTCCAAACCACCCAGGAAATAGGTTGGCAAAGCTTCATGAAAGACCTGATCAGGATTGTCAATATACCACCACCCACTGTCGATACCTTTCGCCACTCCAGCCATGATCCCGGCATTCATAAAAATGCCTGAGGGATAACGCCAGCGATAGCCCCAGGAACTGAGGAGTATGAGCTGTGAGTTCGTGCTATCCCACTCATAACTTGTGCCAATATCCCCACTGGTGCCACCCCAGCCATACTCCACAAAACCGCCATAGTAAAAGCGGTTGGAGGAATTGGGGTTTTCCATAAACCGCCTGGCACCCACTCCCAGGGCCATACTATTCATCCAGACCTCATCCTGAAATCCACCGGATGCAATCGCAACATAGGCTAAACCCAGCGCTGAATAACGGAAGTGGGGTGTGAGGTACAGATCAGTTCCCAGTTTGATTTCAGCTTCGACGATGGGACCAAACTGCAGGAAGCCCAGAGGTTGGAATAAATATGCCGTATTGGGCAAGGGTCTGGTTTCAACAATAGCAAGCTTCTTTACCAGAGACTCCTCTTTGGTGATCTTCTGAATCTCGTCCATCTGGTAGACAAACACACTGCCATCACCGGTCTGGATCTTGATGGTCACATTGGGTATCTGCTCAATGATCATTCCACGAATGATGCCCCCATTCTTCAGATAGACCACATCCTGCAGGTCCTGCTGGGCAAAGCTTGTCAATGGGACAAACAAAATCATCAGACAGGTGACAGTAAATAGTAATACTCGATTTCCTGCAAAACCAGTTAAGCAACACATTATGATATCCCCCTATTGTCTATCATTTCCTACTATTATGTAAACTTTAATAAGCCAATTTATCCACAATAGGTGTTATTCCAAAGCTATATAGGGGGCTGTCCCTTACTCTTCGAGAGGGCTTCGACAGGCTCAGCCACCGCCTCAGGAAGACGAGCTATGTTGTGGGGGTTAGATGCTAGGGGTTAGTGTGGAGAGATATACGACTTTTAGAACTTATTCTGCGGGACCTATAAAATCAAATTCCAGCGTATAATCTTTGTATTCATCATCAGCAAATCCAATGGCATACGGGACATTATCCGGCTGAGTATACTTGTCCATATATGCTTGATTGATCAGCTCATGGATATCATCGTTTACGTCAACCTTTTTACCGGAAACATCGATGATGTGTTCACCATACTGAATTTTACCTACACCCTCGGCCAAAAAGGCAGTGTACCAGCTGCGCTTTTTTCTATCCCAACTGCGAGCAAATAAGCGCTGCTCCACAACAACGATCCAGATATTCAAAAAGGATCTGGGTCGGGAGCCGCCCTTTACTTTGATCAGAGTATGTTCGGATAAATATTCGATTAAATCAGCTGGGAATTTATTCATAAGTCTCTCGGTACAGTTTCCTCATGTGAAAAGGTAGGCGTTTTGATTATTATTTCAATGATATAGTTGGGGCGTTCGAAGGGTGGGGGTTGAGGACTGGGATCAAGATTCTTCACCTAGTTTATCCTGAGCTCGCCGGAGGGCTTCAGAATGATTAGTCATTCTAAATACTGGTGTAGTGGTCGGGGGAGTAAAGACGCAATGCATTGCGTCTCTGCGAGAAACCTTTAAAAAAGAATTCGTGGTTTTCGTGTAATTCGTTGTAAGAAAAAACAAGACTTCCCCAATCCTCAAATTAGATTTTCCCCATGTCCGCTATGGAAGCACCCTATAAAGCCAAGCTCAAAGATCTGCCCAAACAACCCGGGGTCTATTTCTATTACGATAGGAATGGCAAGATTATCTATATCGGGAAAGCCAAAGTTTTAAAGAATCGAGTCAAATCCTATTTTACCGGTACACCGGATAGTCCTAAAACAGCCCGTCTGGTCGCCCGCATCTGGGATCTACAAACCCTGGTCACTCGCACTGAAGTAGAGGCCCTGCTCACTGAAGCCAATCTGATCAAACAGCATCGGCCTCGTTTCAATATTGATCTCCGAGATGATAAGACCTTTCCCTATATCCGCATTACCAAGGAGGATTATCCCCAGGTTTTTGTAACCCGCGAAATTGTGAAAGATGGGTCCATTTATTACGGACCTTACACCAATGTGAAGGGACTCCGGTCAGCCCTGGCTGTTATCAAACGTATTTTCACGATTCGCTCTTGCCACTATCGCATGGATGATGAATCCGTTGCT
>JAUVDF010000211.1 GCA_030595455.1 Fidelibacterota bacterium
CTTGATCCATCATTCAATTCCTTCTATGTTTGGCTAACCCCTAAACAAGCAGGAATAATGATAGATCATATCGCGGACCTTATGCGGCCACGACCCATGGTTGTGTTCGCTCTGGCCTTTATAATTGGATTATTACTTGAAACCTGGCTTCAGTTAGGAATGCTTGTCCATATAGGGTTTATACTCTTTATCGTATTGGCTTCGTTCCTCTTTCAAAGAACTCAGGTAGTTATCTATATGGTCTGTTTACTCATGGCAGCAGGCGGATTACGTATGGCCATCAGAAATAATGTTCCAACGGCATCATTATCCAAGCTTGTGGTTAAACCAGACTCAGTATATCAGGTTGTAGCTGTAGTGGATGAAATTGGGGAGACCAGACGTGGGACGCCAAAATACACCCTGAAGCCCAAGTGGGTGGGCGATACATTCATAAACCACGGTAAAATAATGCTTTATGAGAAGGAGTTGGAGCAAATCCCCAGCCTGGGTGACACATTATTTGCATCTTTAAAGCTTAATCAACCCAGAGGCAAACGGAATCCACATGATTTTGATTACAGGAGGTATTTGGAGTCACGGGAAGTCTATTATGAAGCATTCATTGATGACCAGCAGTCAGTTCAGGTATATCCTGATAATTCCTTTCATCAATCACGTTGGCTTCTGGCCTTAAAAGAGCAAATAAAGTATGCTTTTCTCAAGCATCTTAAGCCAAGAACAGCCGGCGTATTGTCGGCCTTAATCCTGGGTGAGCGCAGTGAAGTCGATGACGAAACCAGACGTAATTTTGCCAATACAGGTGTTATTCATGTTTTGGCTGTCAGTGGTCTTCATGTTGGATACGTGTCGCTGATATTAATCAGTATCATAGGGCTATTTCGGCTACCACATAGAGCGCAAACTTTACTGGTAATTGCTGGTCTAGGATTCTATGTGATGCTGACGGGGGGAGCAGCTTCTGTCATGAGAGCCTCCATCATGGCCAGTCTCATACTTTTAGCGACAATTCTAGAAAGAAAAACAGACATCTTTAATACGCTGGCAACGGCAGCTATCGTTATTCTGCTCATAGATCCGATGCAAATTAAGAGTATTGGTTTCCAGCTTTCATTTTCTGCTGTTCTAAGCATTGTTACTATTTTTCCAATCTGTAGGTCCTGGGTTCCACCCGTAAAGATTAAAAGGGTTCCACTCCTTGGAAAGATAATCAATGGCATTACCGATCTTTTCCTGGTCTCTTTCTCAGCCCAATTGGGAACATTGGCCCTGACCATGTATTACTTCCATAAAATTCCAATCATCAGCTTAATCGCGAATCTAGTGGTTGTACCACTCATCGGTCTCATCGTATCGACTGGGATGAGTTCGCTCATACTTGGTTCTCTTTTTCCAGTCTTGGCTGAGCTATGGGCTGCGTTGTTAGACGGAGCAGTAGATCTTATGCTCTGGTTTGTTTCAATTTGCGCCAGCTATGATTGGGCATATCTCTCAACCCGTTCTATCACGATCTATGAGGTATTACTACTGATTACGGCATTTGCCGCTATTTCGGTGTTAAGTATAGCTAGAACGGCAAAGCTTTGGCTCATTCTACTCTTGATTTGGGGTGAGATTGTAATCTGGCCTTACTTGTTTCAGCCAAAACAACTGGAGGTAATCATGCTTGATGTTGGGCAAGGTGATGCTATTGTTGTCCATACCCCAAATGGTAAGACCATGGTCATTGATACGGGACTGCGATTTGGAGGGAAAGATATGGGCAGAGACGTTATTTCGACTTATTTATATCATCGAAACTGGCTCACAATTGACCTCCTAGTGCTTACTCATCCTCATAATGACCACATTGGTGGTGCCCACTATCTACTTAATAATCATCAGGTCAAACGCGTAATGATTCAGGATGTTGAATATGATTCCTATAGTTATCAGGAATTGAAAGCAACGGTGGATGCTTTGGAGATTCCAGTAAATAGTGTCTATACTGGTATTGTAGATTCCACCCTGACACCCATATACATGCGAGTAACCGGACCTAAGCAATTTGAGCCGGGGAATGTCCCCTCGAACGTTAATAATATCTCAACTGTCTTTCAGCTATTTTACGGTGAGACAAGCATCCTGTTTACTGGAGATGCTGAGCATGCGGTAGAGGTAGACCAATTGACTTTTGGAGAGCTACTTAAGAGTGATTTGATAAAGGCACCTCACCATGGTTCAAAAACCAGCTCATCGTTAGCGTATATCCAATTTGTAGCTCCAGCCGTGTCCCTGATAAGTCTGGGCCGGGGTAATAAGTACAAGCATCCGTCACCAAGTACCTTGAAGCACTATGCAGATCTGGGAACCAGTGTCCATAGAACAGATCTGGAGGGAGCAATTATATATACCAGTGATGGTAAGCAGTGGACGCACCGACAGTGGAAGTGATAACTCTGGACGTTGAGGACCTCAGCCCCTGGTGAAGACCTACTTGCAGTAGACACTTACCCCACGCTTCAGCGTGGGGACTAAGAGAACCAAAGCCCCTTTATTATGGCGAACCAACCCCCAGGCTAAAGCCTGGGGTAATCATTATTTTGGGTCAGCCACCGGAATGAAACCTTTCCATCTCATAACTATATCGCCATATTATCGGACAATAATAATTCTGGAGTAAATGAATGCCTGTCCCAATTCTAATCAAAAATGCGCGTTGTGTCTCATCCCAAGGAATCGTACAACAGGATGTGTTATTGGTAGATGGTAAAATATCAAAAACCGGTC
>JAUVDF010000118.1 GCA_030595455.1 Fidelibacterota bacterium
ACTGATGATGGTGATAGCGAAACCACAGTTGACGGTAGCGTTGCCCTGCGTGGTACTTTTCTAATTGATGAAGAGGGTGTTGTCTGGCATGCTACAATTAACAATGAGCCCCTTGGTCGTAATATTGACGAAACACTACGCTATGTTGATGCCTTAAGTTTTCATCAAAAACATGGTGAGGTCTGTCCTGCAGGCTGGGAAGATGGACAGGAAGCCATGGCTGAGAGTCCTGAAGGTGTTGCCTCATTTCTGGAGAAGAATGCAGATAAGCTCTAAAATCTGAATCCAAGTTAGACTATTAAAAAGGCTCCATATTACTGGAGCCTTTTTTTACTTCATATTTATTTTATACTGATCAAACAGTCATGATATCTTCTTCTTTGAGTTTAACGGTTTCGTCTATTTCCTTGATAAACTTATCCGTCATCTCCTGGACATTGCTCGTAGCTCTCTTTGAGTTATCCTCAGAGATCTCATGCTCTTTTTCAGCATTTTTGATTTGATCATTCGCATCCCGGCGAACGTTTCTGACGCCAACACGTCCATCTTCAGCCAATTTATGAACATGACGAATTAGTTCCTGCCTGCGTTCATCAGTTAGTTGCGGAATTGGGATCCGAATCATGACCCCGTCATTAGCCGGGTTAAGGCCAAGATCAGCAGCCATAATAGCTTTCTCGATTTCAGCTGTCAGGCTTTTCTCCCATGGTTGAATCACAATCATACGAGGTTCTGGGACACTTAGATTTGCGACCTGGTTAAGTGGAGTAGGATTACCATAATAGTTCACCTTGATATGTTCAACAAGCGTTATAGAAGCACGACTACTACGTAATCCACCTAACTCATGTTTAACATGCTCAACTGACATCTTCATGCGATGATCTACATCTTTAAACAATTCATTCAGCATTATTACCTCCAACTACAGATCCAATGGCATGGCCCTGGACAACTTTTAATAGATTTCCAGGAATTTCCATATTAAACACATGAACCGCAAGCTGATTCTCACGGCATAAAGCAAAGGCAGTCTGATCCATAACTCGAAGGTTTCTGGTCATTACTTCCTCGTAACTAAGCTTATCGATAAAAGTTGCGTTCGAATCCTGCTCTGGGTCACTTGAATATATTCCGTCAACCCTGGTACCCTTTAACAATACGTCTGCCTCAATTTCGACCCCCCTGAGGGCCGCAGCAGTATCAGTTGTAAAAAACGGGTTACCCGTTCCGGCAGCAAAAATGACCACCTTGCCATCTGACAATTCCTGATGGGCTTTTCGTTGAGAAAACGGAGCCGCAATTTGGTTCATCTCGATGGCAGTTAACACACTGGCAGACATCCCCTTACGTTTCACTGCATCACCCAAAGCGACTGCATTAATAACAGTTGCCAACATTCCCATGTGATCGGCAGCAACGCGGTTCATATCCTTGGCTTTCTCAGAAAGGCCACGAAAGATATTACCACCACCAATAACAACCCCTACCTGAACCCCAAGATTTACAACGGATTTCAGATCGGATGTCATTTGATCCAATACTTTTGTATCAATTGAAAGAGCCGAATCACCTGCAAGCGATTCGCCACTTAATTTAAGGAGTATACGCTTGTAGATAGGTCCGGCTGACATTTTACCGCCTTTTTAAAACGAAATTATTCTGCGCTAGCGACGGACTCCCCGATAGCGAAGCGCTGGAAGCGAGTAACAGACATGTTCTCGCCAAGTGATGCAATTGTTTCGTTAACAAGATCACCAATGTTTTTCTCAGGATCTTTTACATATGACTGCTCTAACAAAACAACTTCTTTATAATACTTCTCTAGACGACCAGAGACAATCTTTTCAACAATATGTTCAGGTTTGCCTTCATTGAGAGCCTGTACCTTGAAAATCTCAGATTCTTTTTCTAATTCAACAGTAGATACTTGCTCACGCTTGACAACTTCCGGATCAGCAGCAGCAACATGCATGGCAATTGCATGTCCAAGGGCTAGAAATTGTTCAGTTTTGGCAACAAAGTCTGTTTCGCAGGCTATTTCAACTATAGCTCCCAGCTTACCTCCAGCATGGATGTAGCTAAATACAAGACCTTCATTTGTGCTACGACCTGCTTTCTTAGCAGCTTTGGCACTACCCTTTTTGCGAAGGACTTCAATTGCTTTCTCAATATTACCATCAGCTTCCTGAAGTGCACCTTTACACTCCATCATACCGACGCCTGTTTTTTCGCGCAGCTCTTTAACCGCAGCAGCTGTTATAGCCATTCTAAATCTTCTCCGGGTTTAAATTTTTTATACTTAAGCAGTGACTTCTTCAGAGTCTTTTGCTTTAGAAATACCTTTTGCTTCCATAATTGCATCGGCCAGTGTTCCTACCAGCAATCGAATTGCCTGGATAGAATCGTCATTGGCTGGAATCGGAATATCAACTTTACGAGGGTCAGTATTGGTATCAACAATAGCAACAATCGGGATTTCTAAGCGAAGGGCTTCGGCAATAGCAATAGTCTCTTTACCAGCATCAACCACGATTACCACATCTGGTAAACGCCGCATATCTTTAATTCCACGATGCTGTGTCTGGAGGCGAGAACGCTCACGAGCCCGCATAAGTAACTCTTTTTTTGTAAGAGTCTCAGCAACACCACTTGTCTCATCCTTCTCAAGTAGGTGCAAACGCTTAATGGATTTTTTGATCGTCATGAAGTTGGTTAATGTTCCACCTAACCAACGCTCAGTCACATGAAACATCCCACAACGATCTGCTTCTTCTTCGACAACAGTCTTAGCAGATTTCTTAGTGGCAACGAAAAGAATAGATCCACCCTTTTTGACAGTTGAACTAACAAGGTCAACGCCTTTTGTGAGCTGATCAATTGTCTTGTACAGGTCAATGATGTGAACACCATTCTTTTTAGTAAAGATATATTCTTCCATGTTTGGATTCCAATTACTGGTCATATGACCAAAATGGGCTCCGGAAGCTAACAAATCCTCTAATGAAATATTGTGCATTAAATCTCCTGAAAAATCTTAACGTTTCGAGAACTGATATGCTTTACGAGCACCGGCCAAACCGTATTTCTTACGCTCTTTCTTACGAGCATCACGGGTTAGTAAGCCAGCTTTCTTCAGCGTGGGACGCAGTTCGCTATTTTCGCCCTGCAAGGCGCGGGAAATACCGTGACGGATAGCGTAAGCCTGGCCTGAAAGACCACCACCATTGACATTGACAGAAATATCGTAACGATTGTCATTCTCAGTCAATTCTAAAGGCTCACGAACGATCATTCTTAAGGTTTTACGACCAAAATATTCGTTTAGTTCACGGCTATTTACTTTAATAATGCCCTTACCGGGTTGCATGTAAACGCGTGCAATAGATGTTTTGCGTTTTCCAGTGGCATAAAATGTTGTAGAAGTACTCATGGGGACTAACCTATCTCAAGCGGTTTGGGTTGTTGTGCTTCGTGGGGATGTACATCTCCCGCATAAACTTTCATTTTCTTGATCTGTGCACGACCAAGACGATTGTGTGGCAACATACCTTTCACAGCATATTCAATGATACGCTCAGGATGTGTCTTACGTAAATGACTAAGTTTTGTAAAACGAGCACCACCTGGATAGCCACTATGCCGAAAATAGGTTTTTTGCTCTTCTTTTTTTCCAGTAACACGAACCTTTTCAGCGTTGGTCACTATTACAAAATCACCACTATCAAGATGGGGTACGAATGTTGGTTTATGTTTTCCGCGTAGAATTTGGGCGATGGAAGTTGATAGTCTTCCCAAGGTTAAACCCGTGGCATCTACAATCCACCATTCCCGTTCTATCTCACTTGCTTTTACATTATACGTTTTCAAATCTTTTCCTTCTCAGTTCTTAACTCCAGACCATCTTCGGTCGGGAAAAAGCGACCTAATCTAACCGGCGCCCTGTGGCATGTCAAATGTATTTTCCGTTCTAAATATTCTAGGATTTCCCGGGACTTGCCGCAGGTTTTAACCTTATTTCAAAAGTAGTGCCTTGATCGGGAACAGACTCCACCAGAATATCACCCTGATGGTATTCCCTGATAATTCTTTCAACCAGGCTTAAACCCAGTCCCCAGCCCCTCTTTTTGGAACTCCAGCCAGGCCGAAATATGTTCTTATGATCCCTGAAGGGGATGCCTTCTCCATTATCAGTGACCAGGATACTTATCCAGACTGCGCCCGGGATTACCCTGATACTGATTGTACCATGGTCACGCTTGATGGCATCTACTGCATTTTTTAGTAAGTTTTCTATAGCCCAGCCAAACAGCTCGCGATGAGCCATGACGTGGTAATCTTCAGCACACTCAAACTCTACCTTAATTGATTTTCCCCATTGTGGAATTCTACGTTGTACATATGAAAGAACAGGTTGAATCAATTCACGAACTGCCAGGTCATCAAGTTTAACCCCGGCGCCAATCTTTGAAAATCGATCAGCCACCTGGTTCAATCGCTGTAGATCGCGATCCATCTCTTCAATTATCTGCTGAGTTTTACCAGATTGTTTCTCCTCCCTCAACAACTCGATCCACCCCATAAGAGAAGACAAGGGTGT
>JAUVDF010000047.1 GCA_030595455.1 Fidelibacterota bacterium
ATGACCACAGTTGGTTTTGGCGATTTGACTCCGGCAACTCCGGCTGCCCGCATTGCAGCATCGATTATGATGTTCTTTTCACTGGCGTTGATCTCATTCTTTACGGCTACCATTTCTTCAATCTTTGTAGCACGGAAAATCAGAGAGGGTAAGGGTTTGGAAAAAATAAATTATACCGACCACTATGTTATTTGCGGCTGGAATGATCTCGCAGATGAATTATTGGATGCATTTCTAAAACAGGATGATGACGCTTTGACTTCCATTGTCCTGGTGAATGAGCTTTCAGAGGAAGAGATCGATGCCTGGCGTTCTAAATTAAACGCGAGCCACATGGGTTTTGTCCGTGGTGATTTTACTCAGGATCAAATTTTAGAGAAAGCCAATATCTCTAAAGCGAAAGCTGTCCTCATTTTACCAAACCTGATTAAAACCGGACCTGCTGAAGCTGATGAGAAAACAGCCTTAGCCACTTACTCCATAAAAGCGCTCGCCCCTAAAACTAAGGTTTACGCCTATATCCTGCAGGCTGAAAACAAATCAAAATTACGCCGAGCTAAGGCTGATGGCATTATTGTGGCTGATGAATTCGGCGCTTTTTTAGGTGCCAGCCAGTTACACAACCCCGGGATTCCCGCCTTTCTGTCACAAATGTTGAACACCGATCAAAGTCGTCTAGCAACTAAACCGGTACCGGAACGGATGATCGGAAAGTCTTATGGGGAACTTTTTAAGTACTCCTTTGACGAACATCATTCAACTATCCTCGGTGTCTATCAGGAAGAGACCTCTGCTGGAATCGGTGATTTTCTCGCCGCTGACTCAGGGGATTATCTCGATCAATTTATTGCGGCCAAGCTCAAAGCTGCTGGTCGTACTCAAGATGAAGAGCACAAAATGAAAGTTCGCATAAACCCGGAGAAGGATTATGTCCTTAAAACTGGCGAACGAATGATTCTTTTAAATTAACCAGCGAGTCGCTTATGCCTTATATCCCACATCTTAACAATTGCCATCTCTTTGATGGTTTGAAAGAAGAAGAGATTGCTGTTTATCGGCCGGCCACCCGCCTTGTGACCTATAAATCAGGGGACTCCATTATGGAGGAAGGTGAGCTGGGTGAGACCCTACTCATTCTCATCAAGGGAACCGTTACGATCAGTAAAAAGCTAACCCTGCTGGGTGATGGTTCAGGTGATACTACAGACAAAACCTTTATCACACTCGATGATAAGATTAAACCTTTCTTCGGCGAGATGGCCCTGCTCATGGAAGAATCATTACGAACGGCCACCGTCACGGCTTCCACCGATTGCGAAATCGTAGTCATGGAAAAATCAGCCTTCCAACAGACCTGTTCAGACAATCCCGCCATCGGTTTAAAAGTCATGGAGAATATTGCCACAAAACTGGCTACGAACCTGGAACGGGAAAGCAAAAACGTATTGAAATTAACCACGGCTTTTAGCCTGGTTTTAGAAGATTAGCAGACTATACCTCAAAAGACTAGAAAAGGACTTACATGAACATTGCAAAAGGCAAGGTCGCAAGTATTGACTATACGCTAACCAACGGCAAGGGCGAAGTTTTAGACAGTAGCTCCGGACAAGAACCCTTAGCTTATATACATGGCCAGGGTGGACTCATTCCCGGCCTGGAAAAAGAACTTGAGGGTAAAGTTAAAGGGGACAAACTAATCGCTATTATCCCGCCAGAACTCGCTTATGGCATCCACAATAAAGAACTGGTTAAAGATTTTCCAGCCAAAAACTTCCCTGACCCAGACGATATCAAAATTGGAGCTCAGTTCGAGTTACAACAAGATGATCATATTCAAATTGCCACGGTTACTAATGTTGGCAATGAGGTTGTTACCGTAGATATGAACCACCCCCTGGCAGACGAAACCCTTCATTTTGATGTGGAAGTTATGGATGTTCGTGAAGCTAGCAAAGAAGAGCTAGAACATGGGCATGTCCATGGTGCCGGTGGACATCATCATTAAGTAAAAATTAATAATGAATAAAATTGTAAGGGGTGGTAATATGCTGCCCCTTTTTAGTTTTAAAGCCAGGCGACTATAGGGGATAGCAGTATAAGTGGAAAGGCTGGTTTTCGACTCGGTTTGCTCTATTTGTGAAATTCGTATCAAAAAGAAAAGCTTAACAGTTTTATATTTTCAAATTTCTCTCATCGAAGAATAGCCAGAAACGTCGTCCTTAACTATATTGCAATGAACCCAATAAAAAGAATCAAGGAACCAAGTTATGAACCACCAGAAAAACACCAAAAGCCTTAAGTTTTTCTTATTACCAATTGTTGCGCTAATGCTTGGTGCCTGTACGACTACCCAGCCACGAGTTGAGTCTGTAGAACCCATAGTTGAAGCATCACCAGTAAAACAAGCTGCCGATATCCCGCGAGAATTCAGAGCCGCTTGGGTGGCAACAGTCGCCAATATAGATTGGCCCAGCCAACCAGGCTTGAGCACAGCAGAACAACAGGCTGAAGCCATTAGTCTTTTAGATAGCGCCGTTATCCTGAATCTAAATGCCATCATTTTTCAAGTCCGTCCTCAGTGTGATGCCCTCTATGCCAGCGAACTGGAACCCTGGTCCTACTTTTTAACTGGTGACCAGGGGACAGCACCAGAACCCTTTTATGACCCGCTGACTTTTTGGGTAGATGAGGCTCACAAAAGAGGTCTGGAATTACACACCTGGTTTAACCCCTACCGGGCTCACCATCCCAATGGTGAAAAAAATGAAAGTTCTGTTATTTCGACCCGGCCGGACATTGTGAGAGAGCTCGAAAAGGGCTACTTCTGGTTGGATCCAGCCATGCAGGAAACTCAAGACTATTCCTATGAAGTCGTGATGGATGTTGTTCGTCGCTATGATATCGATGGGGTTCATTTTGATGACTACTTTTACCCCTATGGAAATGATCCGTTTCCAGATGATGATACCTGGCAAACATACTTGAATGCCGGGGGTCGCCTTGAGCGACACGATTGGCGTCGCGATGCCGTAAACGTATTTATCAAGCGGGTGTATGACGGGATAAAGTCTGAGAAGTCCTGGGTCAAATTTGGGCTGAGTCCTTTTGGAATTTGGCGTCCCGGACATCCAGCATCTATTCGGGGTTATGATCAATATGACAAACTTTATGCTGATGCAAAACTGTGGTTAAATGAAGGCTGGGTGGATTATTGGACTCCCCAACTTTATTGGCCAACCCGTCAAATACCTCAAAGCTATCCTGTCCTGTTGGGCTGGTGGACCAGGGAAAACCACCAAAATCGAAATATTTGGCCCGGTCTCTTTACCAGTAAAATTTCCGATGAAGCGGGAGCCCTGGAAAACTTCAGTCAGATCATGATTACCAGGGGAATGGTTCCAGACGGCCCTGGTAATGTGCACTTTTCCATGAAAGCCCTCCAACGCAACTTTGGCGGCATCTCAGATATTCTGCTTGAAGGTCCCTACTCAAAACCGGTTCTGGTTCCAACATCACCCTGGCTAGACAATCAAGCGCCTGCAGCACCATTGGTTGAGATTGAACCCAAAGAGGGCAACATCCATATTCACTGGCTCCATGAAAATCGTGAAGATGTCAATAAGTGGGTGATCTATCTCCAACGCGGCAAACACTGGACCTATCAAATTCTTACGGCAGACCAGGAGTCTATAGTCTTGCCTCACACAATTCGTGATGAAGCAGGCCTGACACCCCCTGAAGTTTTAGACATGATTGCTGTAACTGCTGTTGATCGACTTGGCAATGAAAGTAAACGCAATTATCTATCAATAAGGTAAGTCCGCCAAACAGGTTTATGCGTTAGGGCTCATAGGCCTTAACTGCCTGGAATCCCCACTTGAGGGGCAACCAGGTATAGAGCGTAGTTAACACCACCACAAAACCCACAATTAAACCAATATATCCACTGGCGCCACTTGACTGATAAAGATTGATCACCAGAACCAAGGCCAGGACTGAGAGTGAAACATAAATCAAACTCAGCACGATAGTTATGATGCCACCATAGCCACTGCTAATTTTCATGGGGTTGGTTTCGTTAAACTGGGCATAAACCGCCCCTAAGCCTAACGATAGACTAATTAATGCCAGGCTTGTTAATAACAGAAAGCCACTGGCTAACACAGCAATCTCTATGCGTTGTCCTAAAAAATAATTTGAGGCCAGGGCTACGATTTCTGTTAAAGTAAACAACACAAAAAAGGCGCTCCAGAACTTTTCAATAAAGACCTTTTTCATGGAAAAGGGGGACATTTGAAGAATCCACCAACTCCGTCCTTCCATACTGATCATGGGATAAACAAAACGAGCAGTAAGTGCTGCCAGAATGAATCCCATAAAGCCAAAGTTAAAGATATAGATTGAGGTCTGCCAGAAAGCGGGGAGATCCTCAAAATGGACACTTTTATCAGAGAGGTTAATCAAATATACCGCAATCATAAAGCTCATCAACAGGAATTGCACCCACTGTTGTGGGGTTCTCATAAACTGAACCAAGTCTTTGGAAACCAGGGCTTTTGTAGGACCATTTAATCCTGGCCAGGACAGACTGAAAACCCTGCTTGGTTCTTTTTTTCGGCTAGCTGAACTGTGGCTTTCCATGATTTGATAGCTCCGAAAGTACTGCTTGTCAGCTGTCCAGCTCACTAACTCCCAACCCGCTGCAGCAGTTGTAATGAAGAGGGCCGAAAAAAACAATCGCTCTAGCCAGTCCAGGCTTTCACTCCCCAAAAATAGTGAGCTAAGCCAGTAGCTGGGAATAAGCGG
Organism: Fidelibacterota bacterium; assembly: GCA_030595455.1. Classification (GTDB taxonomy): domain Bacteria; phylum Fidelibacterota; class UBA8477; order UBA8477; family JABMPR01; genus JABMPR01. The sequence goes on from JAUVDF010000047.1 coordinate 4,807, forward strand.
AAAGGGGTTGTTTGACAAATTAGCCAGATAGCGACCCAAGGCTCTGAAGTTTCCCAACTGACCACCCCCCAGAATCGTGTCTTGCTGACTCACATTAAAGTATAGGTAAAACAAAGCGGTGAAAACCAGGCCCAATAGCACAAAGAGCGTTCGCATTCTTAAATATCTGGAAAGGGTAACCAGCAACAAGAGCAGTAAACAGGCTGAAACAGTAGCAATAAATAAAAAGGGCAGAATTCCCGTAAAAAAGACAATGCCATACTGAGCAATTGAGAGTCCTTGTAGCTTACCATAGGCCAGGGTTAAGGGAATCCCCAGAATGAGCAATGCCCAAGAACTATAGATCAAATTCTCAACAAATTTAACCCTAAATATCTGAGAACTATCCAGGGGCAGAGTCATCAGAAAAGCAACTTCTGGAGAACGATAAAAAGTAGAGAGGCCGGTGATCAAATTAGAGAATACCAGCAGGTAAAAAATAATTGACCAGCCCAGGTAAAATAGACGATCAAGGAAAACCTCTCCCAGCTCTCCTTGTCTCAATAGAAATTCTCCGCCTGAAAGGAAGAGTCGATATCCCCCAAAAATCAGTCCTAAGACAATGATTGAGGAGACAAGAATCTCCAGGCGTTTACGCTTAAATACTCCAGAGAGAAACCCTCTGATATTTTGACGTTTTGCCCGAAACAAAAGTTGGGTTTGTTGAGAAACTATAATGTGGATTCCTTTTTACCGAAGGCTGAGGCTCTCGAAGCCTGGAGGATTGCGCTTATCTGACCTGGACATTTCGGCAAGCTCAATGTCCAGCCTGTTCTTCTTCTTCAACAATTCTTAGAAAACGCTCTTCCAGATTTTCCTTTTCACCTGAAACCGAGCGGAACGAGTCAACGGTACCGACACCCAAAAGCTTACCCCGGTTGATGATGGCGATCCGGTCAGAAAGCTCTTCAGCGACATGCAGATTGTGAGTACTTATAAACACCGTCACGCCAGCCTTGCTCTGCTCTTTTAACATGTCCTTGATAATTCTGGCTGTTTTGGGGTCTAAGCCAACCATGGGTTCATCGATAATCAAGATTTCCGGTTTGTGTAAAAAGGCAGAGGCGAATGCCAACCTTTGCTTCATGCCCTGGGAATATCCAGCAATGCGGTCTCCCAGCCATTCAGTCATAAACAGCCGTTCACTTAGTTTTTGCTGCTCTTGCTGAATGGTTTTATTCTCCATCGAATAAAGCTGCCCCACCATCATCAGTAATTCCTGACCTGTAAGGTGTTGATAGAGAAAAGCGGCATCAGGAACATAGCCAATCAGTGCTTTAGCCTGTTTCGGCTCTGTTTTAACACTGAAACCACCCATTTCGATAGATCCCGAGCTAGGCGTCATCAGACCAACCATCATTTTGATGGTTGTGGTTTTTCCAGCGCCGTTGGGACCCAGAAAGCTAAAGAGTTCACCCTTGCTCACTTCAAGTGAAAGCTGGTTTACAGCAAGCGTGGTTTCGAATTGTTTTGAGAGATTATTTAGTTTTATCATATTAAGTCCAGTTTAGCCGTGCAACATCCACACGTTGGGTTCAACATAGTCACCACGATCATTTTCTACATCAATACTTATCGCTGTCAAAGCACCCGGAACAACAAAATCACCACTGGTTTGAAAAGACATGCCGGTCCAGTCCTGCCACTTCTGAATACTTCCGGATATTTTCATGGCTTGGGGACAAACTTTAATCAAGCGGGCACCTAGACGCTCATGAACCCGGAGCCAGGGGTCAAATCGAAATCCATTTTGTTGCCATTCAATATAAGTCTTCATGGGAAGCAGGGGATAATCACATTTCTTATTGGGACGTACCGGAGCAATTAATTGATCTAGACCGTGTTGGTTGCCGATCTCCTTCATGATTTTAATCATCAAGCTGCTTAATCCCTTACCGCGAGCTTCAGGTATAATTTGAATCGCCAGGGCACATAACAAGTTAGCCGGAGAGTCATCCTCCATGCCTGTTCTTAAGGCCCAATCCCAGCCTTCGTCAGGAAGTTCTTCCACGACTCCTGGCCAATGAACAGGAATACTGTTTCCCACGGCAATCCATTTTTCTGAAGTTTTATCAAGCAGGGC
>JAUVDF010000164.1 GCA_030595455.1 Fidelibacterota bacterium
GGCAACCCTTAGAGAGCACGAGCTTAAAGCCACTTCACAGAGAATAGCTTTGCTGAAACTTTTAGATGGAACCAATGAGCATTTCGATGCCGAAGAAATCTATTTAGAGCTCAAAAAGCGCCAAAAGAATGTGAGTCGCGCCACTGTGTACCGCAGTCTGGACGCATTGGTAGAGCAGGGCCTGGCCACCAAATTAGACTTCGGTGAAGGCCGTATGCGCTATGAGCGTCATCAAAGTGTAGATGATCATCATGATCACTTGATTTGTGAATTGTGTGGCAAAGTGATCGAGTTCTTCAATCTTGAAATTGAGGCTCAACAGTTATCCCTCTGCGAAGAACATGACTTCACTCCTTCCACTCATACGATGCACATATTTGGCACCTGCTCCGATTGTCAGAAACTTGAAAATAGAAAATCTTAAATCTTAAATGTTCAATTTTAACAAAAAACCGCGTCACCAACTCTCCCAAGAAAATCAAGATGGTTTACGCCTTAGTGATCTGAAACCGGGCGAGAAGGGGCGTATCCTTGAAATCGGTGGCAGTGATCAGTTTCGAATGCGCTTGATTGAGATGGGGCTGACCAAAGAGACTGAAATTTGTGTTGATAAATATGCACCTCTCCTAGATCCCATGGAACTCATTGTCAGAGGCTATCACCTCTCAATTCGGGGTCGAGATGCGCAAAAAATAGTCATAGAGCGTAGTTAGTAGCATGAACATAAATATCGCCATAGCTGGTAACCCGAATTGTGGAAAGACCACTATCTTTAACGCTTTAACTGGTGCCCGTCAGCATGTTGGTAATTGGCCTGGTGTCACTGTTGAGCGAAAATCCGGTCACTACAGTTATTCAAATACAAAAATTGATGTAATAGATTTACCTGGTACCTACTCACTATCGGCATTTTCGGCTGAAGAAACCATTGTCCGGCAGTTTCTAACGGATGATGAACCTGATGTCGTCGTTAACATTATTGATGCCTCAAATTTGGAGCGTAATCTCTTCCTCACCACTCAGCTGATCGAGTTAGGTCGGCCGCTGGTCATCGTATTGAATATGATGGATATGGCGCGGGAAAAAGGCCTGGAAATCGATATAGAAACCCTGGGAACCCTTTTGGGTGCACCAGTGGTTCCGGTGGTCGGCAGGACTGGTGAAGGGATTGAGGATCTTAAGGAAAAGATTTTAAGGGTTGCCACTGAGCAATCCCAGAAAGCTCGCTCAATTGATATTGCTTATCCCCGAGATATCGATTCAGAATTACAAAAAATTGGAAATCTGTTAGGTAATCATAATGTAGCGGAAAAGCAGATTCGCTGGACCAGTATCAAGCTACTGGAATCAGATAAAGAGACCCGTGATCAAGTCAGAAAACTAAGCTCAGGTCAGGCAATTCTTGATCAGGTAAACACATCTATAGAACGAATAGAACACTTGTTTAATGATACAGGGCGAGCTGTTATTTCACATGCCCGTTACGGCTTTATTCAAGGAGCATTACGAGAATGTGTGATTGAAAATCTACGGGATTCAACTGATTACAGCCGACAGATCGATCGGGTTTTAACCAATCGCTGGTTAGGTCTGCCCATATTCGCTCTGTTTATGTGGCTGATGTTCAAAATCACCTATGATTTGGGTTCATTCCCCATGGACTGGATCAATACTGGTGTTATCGTTCTCATGAACTTTTTCTCTAATCTGCTGCCAGAAAGTATGTTCTCAAGTTTATTGGTGGATGGAGTAATTGGTGGGGTTGGAGCAATCGCCGTATTTTTACCCAACATCTTTATTCTATTTTTTATCATCGCCATGTTAGAAGATTCCGGCTACATGGCTCGAGTTGCCTTTATCATGGATAGGATCATGCACAATATTGGTCTCCATGGCAAAGCCTTTATTCCCATGATCATGGGCTTTGGTTGTAATGTTCCAGCCATTATGGGAACCCGTATTTTAGAATCCAGACGAGACCGGATCCTGACTGTCCTAATTAATCCCTTCATGAGTTGTTCTGCCAGACTACCGGTCTATATCCTGGTGGGGGGGGCTTTCTTTCCTGATAACGCCGCCACTGTAATATTTTCCATGTACGTCCTGGGAATTCTAGTTGCCATTGGGAGTGGTAAATTATTCAGCAAAACTATTTTAAAGGGTATGTCTAAACCCTTTGTGCTAGAACTACCACCTTATCAACGTCCAACGTTACGTTCCTTAGCGCTGCACACTTGGGAACGTGGATTTCTCTTCATTGAAAAAATGGGAACTGTAATCCTGGTTGGCTCTGTGCTTATTTGGGTACTGGGATATTTTCCACAGGAAGTAGAATTGCAACGTGATTACGATTCTGAGAGATCCCAAATCTCACAATCCTATTCTCAAGAAGTGACAAAGCTGAACGAAAAACTTGCAATCTCCCTTGAGAAAGACCAGCGTGACTATCATTCCGAAATGATTGAATATGAAGCTAGTCTAAGCTATGCTGAATTACGGTCACAGTTTGAGGTTTTGATAATCCACCTATCAGAACAAGAAAAAACTGATCTCTATCGTCTACGACAGCAGGAAATTGGTGAGACTACTGAGCAGAAGTGGATTGGCAAGATTGGTAAGTTATTTGAGCCCATTGTAGCTCCTCTAGGGTTTTCCTGGCGAGAGAGTGTGGCTTTGATTACCGGTTTTGTAGCCAAGGAAATTGTGGTTTCAACCTATGGTGTCCTGTTTGGGGTTGGGGCAGATGTGGATGAAGGGAATATGGGAGTGATTGGTGGTTTAAGATCATCGGGAATGACTCCCTTGGTAGCTTTGGGTTTCTTGGTCTTTACCCTGCTGTATACACCCTGTTTGGCTACCGTGGCAGCCATTAAAAGAGAGACCGGAACCTGGGCTTACACCTTTTTCTCAATTGGGTATTCGCTCGGTCTGGCCTACTTACTGGCTTTTGCCATCAACTACTTTGGAGGGATGTTCAATTGGCTCAGTTAATCGATATCCTGCTGGTAGGTTTGTCTGTTGGAATTGCTCTATGGGCAGTGTTTAAGTATTTCTGGGGCTTAGGTCGAGCACCTGAAAATCAGCCGATTAGTTGTGGTGGGTGTAACTCTAGCTGTCACGATCCAGCTAAACTATCATAAAGCCTTCTTCTATTTTATTTGACACCGAGTAAAAGGGGCAGGATTTTTCGTCCTGAATGGAAACTCAATTCTGGATGATCCTTCAGGTAGAGTGAGGTTGAGGAGCCACCGTCAAAATTGACCACATTCAGGTTTCCAACAAAAATACCGGTTTCCAACAAAACATGTCCAAGTTCTTCCAGATTCATCCCCGGCTTCAGGAGTGTTTTTCGCGCAACAATAACATAATGCTCAACTCCGTCAACCGATGCGAAGGCAGTCCGAGCATGTTGACCCATACCATTTATAGAATTATGAATTTCTTCACTCTGAACTTTGCTATCCCGGATAATTTGGGGTCCAGTTTGTACAAC
>JAUVDF010000154.1 GCA_030595455.1 Fidelibacterota bacterium
TTCCGGCGCGGCCTCACCGTGATGAATTAAGAATTGAGGCCATTATTCAAAAATTACCCGAGCTCTATAAAGCTGTTAAAACACTTGAAAAACAAGTAAATAAATCCTAAGTGGACGCTTAGTGGGGATATAAAGGATTTGATGTAGATGCAGGATAGAAGAGAAAATCAGAGAAGTATTAAAAAAGCCGTTTCGATCGCAGGTATTGGACTTCATACCGGAGTTCAAACAAGGATGACTTTTAAGCCCGCTGCACAGAATACGGGCATTCGTTTTTTAAGAACAGACGTTCCTAACGCTAAGCCAATACCAGCTGATATTGACCATGTAGTAGATATTTCAAGAGGAACAACTCTGGAACACAACGGTTCCAGGATTCATACAACCGAGCATGTTCTGGCTGCTATCAGTGGCTTGGAAATCGATAATATTCTTATCGAACTTGACAACAAAGAACCACCAGTGATGGATGGTAGTGCTATTCCCTTTGTTGATATCTTATTGGATGCTGGCTTCGAAGAACAGGATGCTGTTAGAGAGTATCTGGTTCTGGATAAAACAATTACCTATTCTGATCCTGAAAAGGGCGTGGATATTCATGCTCTGCCTTCAAATCAGTTTCGGGTTACCTTTCTTATTGATTATAAATTACAATCCCTGGGTACCCAGTACATGTCCTTCTATTCATTAGAACAGGATTTTGTGGAACAGATAGCCCCAGCTCGTACCTTTTGTTTCCTCCATGAAGTAGAGGAACTAAAAGAGCAAGGTTTGATCAAGGGTGGTAGTGCCGATACAGCACTGGTTATGATTGATCGCAAGATTAAAGAGTCTGAACTCGATCGATTGCAAAAATTATTCAATATTGATAAGAAACTAGTTCAGAGTGAAAACGGTATACTGAATGGCAAAGATTTACGCTGGAAAACTGAGCCTGTACGTCACAAAATTCTGGATTTAATTGGTGACCTGGCTCTCTTGGGTATGCCTATTCAAGGTCACATTACTGCTGCCCGAAGTGGACATGCCAGTAATGTTGAGCTGGTTCGCTTACTCAAAAAAGAGTATGAAAAGCAAATCCTTGCCAAGCGTTTTCAAAAGCGACCCAGGGAACGCCAGATCGTATTCGATACAGAAGCGATTATGCGGATTTTACCCCATCGCTATCCCTTCCTGCTAATCGACAGAATTATAGATTTTACGCCTGGCGAAAAAATTACCGCCATTAAAAATGTAACGATGAATGAGCCCTTCTTTCAAGGGCATTTTCCAGGAAAGCCGGTCATGCCCGGTGTGTTATCTCTGGAAGCAATGGCACAAGCTGGTGGAGCCTTGTTACTCAATGCCGGAGAAGATCCTGAGAATAAATTGGTCTTTTTCTCGGCTATCAATAACGTCAAGTTCCGGAAGCTTATAGAACCTGGTGACCAAATTATCTTTGAGATTGAATTGGTGAAATTCCGTTTACGCTCTGCTAAGCTCAGGGGTATGGGGTTTGTTGATGGGAAACTAGTAGTAGAAGCTGATCTCATGGCTTCCATAGTTGATAGATAAAAGCCAATGCCTCGAATTCATCCAACAGCGATAATCAGCCCTGATAATGTTACGATCGGTGACAATGTAACAATTGGTCCTTACGCGATCATTGAAGAAAATGTTACGATTGGTGCTGGGTGCATTATTAAAGCCCACGTATTGATCGGTGCTCGGACAACTCTGGGAAAAAATTGCCGTCTGTTCAATGGTGCTGTTGTGGGAGAGATTCCCCAAGACCTGAAGTATGCTGATGAGGATACTGAAACCATCCTTGGTGATAATGTCACTATCCGTGAATATTGTACGATTCACAGAGGAACAACTGATAGGTGGAAGACCACAATCGGCAGTAATGTATTGATTATGGCCTACTGTCATATTGGTCATGACTGCGAGATTGGCGATAATGTGATTATTGCTAATTCCTGTAATATGGGTGGCCACGTTGAGGTAGGTGATTTTGCCATCATTGGTGGTGCCGTTCCCATTCATCAATTTGTTAAAATTGGGAAACACGCATTTATTGCCGGAGGGTTTCGGATTACGAAAGATGTCCCACCATTTATTCGGGCATCCAATATCCCCTTAACCTATAATGGACTGAATTCTGTTGGTCTCCATCGTCGTGGCTTTCCAAGTGAAACTATCAGCCATATTAAACAGGCTTATACAAGTATTTACCGTAGTCACATGAATGTTAGCTACGCAGTTAAGGATATTAAGAAAAACATGACTATTACCGCAGAAGTTCAAGAAATTCTTGAGTTTATCGAGGAAAGCTCTCGCGGAATCATCCGAGGATAATCGTTTAAAGAAGGTCTTCATACCTTCTTTAAAAATCTTATTTATGTCATTATCCACCATTAAGTCCATCAGTTTCATACTTATCAATCTGCTGGTTACTTCAAACTTAATTTCTGAGAATCATTTTCCTGATTGGCAGAATATGACGGTGCTTCAGAAAGACTTGAGAAGTGCTGCTCTAATTGCAAATTTACCCAACCGTACCGGGGGTGATTATTATTTGGGCGTAAGTGTTGCTACCTCTGGAATGAGTAATGCCACCCTAATCCCAGGTATCAGGATGAGCATCTATCCTAACTCTGGATATAGTCTGTGGACCCAATTTGCTAAGTGGCCTGATGTAAATCCAAATTTTTCAGTGGGTACTGGCATTCAAGTAGAATTTCCTGCTGGAAATTCAGCTATTAGACAAGCTATTGGCCTGAGCTGGAATAAGATCTATGGTGATGCTTATAGCCAGCGAGATATTAGCGCTCATGGCCTGTATGGTTGGGATAAAGGCACTCTGGGCTATGGCTTAATGGCAAGTCTGGACATGCATCATGTCCTCATTGACAATAAATCAGGATTTGTGGATTATGATGAAACCTTCATCCAGACCATACCCTATATTACCTGGATGGTAACTGAACAGACAAAATTATCACTGGCGATACCCCTGGATGTAGAGGGAGCAGCCCTTGATATGAGCTGCGAAATATTGTTCGGGAAACGCAAATAGTATGAGTTCAGCAAGCAGAAATCTATCGATTTTAGGCTCTACTGGTAGCATTGGAGTGAATGCTATAAATGTTATACGCAGTTTTCCAGATCAATTTAAAGTAAAATATCTGTCAGCTCATTCTCAGGCTGATTTACTGATTAAGCAAGCCCAGGAATTTTCCCCTGCTTCAGTATCAATTGGTGATGAAACCCAATTCCAAAAAGTAAAAGCTGCTCTATCTGGAACTGAAGTTCTAAAAGGGAGAGCGGGTCTCTTGGAACTGGCAAGCCGGGATGATGTGGATATTATGCTTAATGGTATTGTTGGTAGCTCCGGAATGGAACCAACTATCTGCAGTATTCAGGCTGGAGTGGATGTAGCTCTCTCAAACAAGGAAAGCCTGGTGATGGCTGGGGATCTGATTAACACGATGCTTAAGGAAAAAGGGGTCAACCTGTTTCCGGTTGATAGTGAGCATAGTGCTATCTGGCAGTGTCTGGTAGGTGAAGCAGCGGAAGATATCAAGCGATTGGTTATTACTGGTTCCGGGGGACCTTTTCGCACGACACCAATTGAAGATTTCAAGAATATCACAGTTGCTCAGGCACTAAAGCATCCCAATTGGTCCATGGGTCGCAAAATCACAATCGATTCAGCCACGATGATGAACAAGGGTTTGGAAGTAATCGAAGCCTTCTGGCTATTTCACCTTCCCATTGAAAAGATTGATATTGTGATTCACCCTCAAAGTATCATTCATTCTATGGTCGAATTCGTTGATGGC